>JAEWHU010000316.1 GCA_023387635.1 Bacillota bacterium | reverse complement strand
AGGTTGTGCTGCTAGATGGAATACTATTTCAGGTTGAACTTCTTTAAAAACACTAGCCAATTCACTAAGATTGCGTATATCTCCAATAATCGAATTAATATCACTTTCAATATCTGCGATTTGAAATAAATTTGGATTAGTAGGGGGGATAAGAGAATACCCTGTAACCTCCGCTCCTGCTAATGATAATATTTTACATAGCCAAGAACCCTTAAACCCTGTATGTCCGGTTACTAATACTTTTTTCCCTTTATAAAAGTTTAAATTCATTACCATTTCCTCCATGGTGCATTTCCACTAGCCCATAATTCTTCTAGTTGATGTTTATCTCTCTGTGTATCCATACACATCCAAAAGCCATCATGCTTATATGCTTTCAATTCACCCTTATGTGCCACAAACTCCAAAGGTTCCTTTTCAAATACAGTACTGTCATTTTCAATAAAGTCAAAAATCTTAGGTTCCAATATCATAAACCCAGCGTTTATCATACTACCATCTTTGTCATTTTTTTCTCTAAAGGAGGTGATTGTATTATCTCCCTTAATATCAAGAACACCAAATCTTTGTCCTACATTTACGGCTGTCATAGTAGCAATCTTACCGTGTAAGCTGTGAAATTCAACTAACTTTGATATATCTATGTCACTTACTCCATCCCCATATGTTAGCATAAATGGTTCATCTCCAATATATTTTTGAATTCTCTTAACCCTTCCACCTGTCATCGTATTTAAACCAGTATCAACTAAGGTCACTTTCCAAGGTTCAGAGAAATTACTATGTACTGTCATCTTATTATTATCACTAAAATCAAATGTTACGTCACTTCTATGCATATAATAATCAGCAAAATATTGTTTAATAACATGAGCTTTATAGCCACAACAGATGATAAATTCATTATGCCCATAATGTGAGTACATCTTCATAATATGCCATAATATAGGCATACCACCAATTTCTATCATTGGTTTTGGTATAAGGTGAGATTCCTCACTTATTCTTGTACCAAAACCTCCTGCTAATATTACAACTTTCATTTATCGGTCCCCATTTCATTCATGTTTTCTCGTTGAGTAAATCCAATTCATCAATAGATAAATATAAATTCGACTTTTTTATATATAATTATACCATTTCTGCTATTTTTTATCAATTTTTTATGATATAATTATTAAACACTATAAAATACTTACTAGGGGGCATTATGCTTGATTCTAAACATAGTCTAAATGAAATAATAACACTAATAGATGAGGAGCAATACAATGAAGCTTCTGATTTATTTCTATCTATAATTACTGATTTTAAAAAAACAAACTCTCCTTTGCTTTCTGAATATTATTATGAATACGGAGCCTTTTTATTTAATATTCAAGAATACGAGATGTCTTTATTAATGCTCCAATCCGCTTATAATTTAAATTATAGATGCAAAGATATTGAGTATTTTATATATAATTCTTTTGTTTTACCAAATAATGATGAATTTAAAGATACATATGACCGGAATCTACTATTATATGCTGATAACATAATATCTAGCTTTATCCCTTCTTTCGATGAACTTTCAGTAGATTTTATTCCGTATGACGAGGATAAGTACTTTATATTTGATAGGGAATGCAAAACCTTTGAGGGAACTATAGATATTTCAGATGAGTTATTTAATGATTATAAACAAATAAACTTTAAGGATGAATTTTCTGATATCGTTACATCTAACAGCTGGAACATAAGCACTATTAAAAACTTGATATTATCTTCTAGAAACAGATTGCTTTATTATATTTCATCAGATATAAAGAAAACGTTATCCTTTTTTAAAGTACCTGGTTTTATTGATAAACTTTGTTCTAATCTTAAATTTATTAATTCCCTCAGTAGCTTTCAGGAATACTTTCATAACAATACTGATGTTTACTTACCAAGGTTATATTTTAGTAATACAGTATCCTCAAACCATGACTTATCTAGTATTATTCAAGAAGAACACCTATATCGACTAACACCCCAAGGGCGTAATACAAGTAATATTCTTTTAACTATTGGAATTCCAAGTTATAATAGAGGTCATAGAGCGCTTAAAAATATACGAACCCTTCTTGAATCACAATATGATGCTGAAATCGAATTTGTTATATGTAACAATGGTAGTGTTAATAATACAGAAGGATATGATGAGATTTTAAATATACCAGACAGTAGGATTCATTATTTCAAATTTGTTGAAAACCAAGGTCCACATGTGAATTTTTGTCAAGTGCTAAATATATCAAATGGTAAATATACTTGTTTATTAAGTGATGAGGACTCAATTAACATTCCTGGAATTACACATTATTTAAATATTTTTAAAACGTATCCAAATATTAGCTTTGCAACTTCTTGTGGACTTGCATACTATAATCGTAGCTCTAGTCAGTTGTTTACTAAAGGTAAGGAAGCTTTTTTAAGCTCTTTTTTAAATACTAATTATGTTTCTGGTTTAATATATAGAACCGATTTATTTCACAAATTGAAAATGTATAAATGGACTCTAGATAATATGAATACTAATAAAGGTGTAGACTTTTATGCACATTCTTGCTGGGTGATGTTCTTTACATTATATGGTGACTATTATGAAGGAAATGTTCTCTTATTCAAGGAGGGGGTTGCTGAAAAAGATCAAGTTCTCACCACAATAAGTGCACCGAATGTTTCATTATCTATCCTTCCTTATGCCACACTTGAAAGTCGGATTGAACAACATAACGGATTTATTAAAGTTTTGAATCAATTGTCCCAATCAATCGATTTTAATACTTACATCATAGCTTACTTCCTTTTATGCAGAAAAACCTTTTTTCTATTAAGTTTAGTAAAACAAGATTATATAGATTCTGGTGTTCCATGGATATCTATCTGTGATGATTTATATAAAACTTGTATTGAGGGTATTACTAGACTTGATATGGTTCTTACAGAAGAAGAAACAAATATATTGCTTGCACAAATAGAAATACTTTATCTGGATTATAAAGAAACGTGATTAGTCAAGACCACTAACTGAGTTGGTGGTCTTGATTTCTTCCCTAATATGTTGAACAATATCTTCAAATAAACTATATAGATTTGTAATATTATTTAATTTGCTAAATTAAAAAGCTACTATCTCTGAATCCATACATTTGATC
>JAEWHU010000205.1 GCA_023387635.1 Bacillota bacterium | reverse complement strand
CTTATTACGTCATCTGCTTTTGGCGTGTCTAAATCATAAAAATGGTGAACACCTTATCATTGCGTTCACCATTTTTTGCTGCAATAACCTAATCTTAAATACTTAACTTAATGACATTGACTTGACAGGGAGCGGTTCATTTATAAGTAATTGTGGGCTCTGGAATAATTGAAAAACAAAGACACAAACTATTTTACACTACCATAGAAATTTTAACTCGTTAATGAAACAAGCGACACGTCCTGGTATCATATCAAGTACAGGTTTTTGTTTGACCATTCCTGCATGCGATAACTTAATGCGTTTTTCAGAATACTACTTTATGTATTTATCAAATATCTATAGGAACTGAATTGAAAGGTGGATCGCCACATAACTTTTCTAAGTGTAATCTATATTCTGATCTTAAATATAGTGGTATCACTCTTTATATGTATCATCTAAAACCATATATAAAGAATCTAACAGCTTTTTTTCATCTTCTCTCATTAACTTAACCAAGTCCAATAATTTTTCTTTACCTGAAGGGGTGTATTTTATAGACAATTTTATGTATAAATTTCTAGCGTGCATCATATTATTAGCTAAACTGGTATAAAGCTTTAGATAATCTTTTTTTTCAATAGCATCTTTTAGCTTCGAATGAGTATTTAGCATCCAATTAATTAATAAAACACCTATATTCATATGATTTAACATAACATGAAAGTTTCTCACGTCAAAATAATAATTCTTTGTTCCTAAATCCAAAGTCTGCTTTAATAAAACTTCATAAACCGATAACCCATAGGATTCATTTGCATCTTGACAGACTTCTAAAATAGAATCAGTTTCTTCTATATAATCATAATACTTTCCATCCAAATAGCCTCTTATTAAACTTTTTAATTTATTTATGGATAAATTATAATAAATATCATTATTAAAATAAAATTTTTCGATAATCTTGTCCTCTATTTCTTTTCTTGACAAGACTATGTCATGATATGATACCTCAAGAACTTGAAATTTCCCTGAAACAAAGTTATCCGCTGTATAAAAAATCTCTTTTTCAGAATTATAACCCAAAATAGTAGCACAATCATGTAAAAAATGTTTATTCTGATATCCCTGAGAGTCTTTTATATAAAAATGATCCAATACTATATGTATATAGAAACCAAGATTTATAACTTCAATCAATGCACTTACAAGTCCCTTTTTTATAACCAATTCATGCATATCTATAAAATGTCCATAATCATCATTATAATGGCGCCAATTAAAACCTGAGCATTTCGAATCATGATAATAAGTAACCAAGAAATGATTAGCAATTATTAAAGGAGTATAGCCCTTATAATTTAATTGTACAGATATATTTCCAGCCACACCACTAAAAGCATCGATGATTGCAGGATATACAAAATTAAGTTTGCGATCCATTTTTCACATTCTCCTACACAAAATACATTTTGTATTTCTAATTGTTGATATAAAAGCTAAAAAGCAATAAGCCATTCCATCATTGATGAATAGATACCGTATATTCCCAATGAACATTTATCTCGTTGTCTTCCATATGTTATTAAGAACATTATACCACAATTTTACATATTGTGCAATATATAACCAACTTAAGTTTCGTTATTTTATCCATAAATTTCTTCATTACTATACAGGCAATGATGCTTGCCTAATATTAGGGCAGAATATCAGCTGCATGAACTGGGTGATATTCGTAGCCGCCCTGCTTTCTGGAGCTGTCTTATTAGTAACGGTAACCGTATTCAATCTCAAAAGAGGAAGATAGTACTAAGCTCCGATGATGCTTACACTAGGAAAAAAACAATTGTGTATATGAAATAATCCACAGGTTTATAAAAAAATCCTGCGTTAACTCTGGGTAAATATAAAAAAATATTTGACATTATATGCTATTTAAAGTATGATGTTTACAAATGATATATTTAAATATTATAAAATACATACAAATATTACCTAAAAAAGTTAAAAAGTTAAAATACATAGAAAGGATAAGTATGATTATTAATATGAGAGATGATTTATCACATTCATATGTTGAAATATCATACAGGATATTATATGAGAAAGATATTACCTATGAAAAATCCAGTCAATACAACATGGACTTGGAATGCCGATACAGATGCAGTTATTCGAAACTCACCATCTAGTATTGAGTGGATTTATAGTAATTATGTACAATTATATTGTTTTTCAGATAAATCTAAGAACGATGAAATATTTATTGATTTTCAGTTAGGCTGTTTTGAGGATTGTCCATATTTAAAAACTCAAACAATTACAAGAGATTTTATTTCAATATTTACAAATGACATTATTGATTTTTTTATTAAATGCATAAATAGTGAAAATTATATTTTTGCATTTGTCGATGAAAGTGTATTTATAAATGGGAGAAATAATAAATATTGTCATGAAATATTTATTTTTGGTTATGATACTGATTCGCGAGAATTTGATGTTGCAGATTTTACTTTTAGTGTAGGCTATTCTTTTTCTAAAGTGTCCTTTGATGATGTAGAAAAATCATATTATAATATTAATAAGAGTGATTCGGTTTATTGCAATCCACTTAAGATTGCTTCAATTAATAATCAAGCCAATTATAAATTTGACAAAACATTATTTAAACAGAGTCTTCAATGCTATGTTAATTCATGTTTTACATACGAGTATAATCGTATAAGTTCAAATAGAAATGATAATATTTCTTATACTTATGGATTATCAGTTTATGATTGTATAATAGATCATCTTTTATATTGTAAAAATATGAAAGTGAAAATTGACATTCGACCGTTGCATTTAGAATATATACATAAAGTTATTATGAAGGATAGATTTAATTATTTAGTAGAGAAAAAAATCTTAGATAATGAGACTGATATTTGCACATCAATAGATATAATATGCAAAAAACTCCTAGAAGTTAGAAATCTCTGCATAAAGTACAATATCACATTCAATCATGAGCAAATATGCAAGATTCAACTTAAAATATCCGAGATTAAAGAAAATGAGCAAAAATTGCTTCAACATGTCTTGAAAATAATTTAAACGCCCCATATAGAGGGTATCAGTGTTTTTATGAGATAGTCCCTCAGGATTCTGATTGACTAACATGCCTGAAAGGGAATAAGAACATTGAAAAGTAAATATTATCCGATAAAAGTACAGTACAGGTAATGAATTAAAAAAAGCGCACTTAACTAGAATTCTATGTTTAAAATTATATTGGTTTATTCAATTAAGCGGCTTGCAGCAAACGCTTTATTAGGACGGATTCGTATGGCAAGTCCCAAAAATCAAGATGCGACACATCATTATGCAGAACAGGCGGTAATACCATTCTGGAGAGGAACGGTATTGCCATCTTCCAATTTATAGTATTTTTTCCTCTTTTATTATTATGTTCAGCAGATGTTCTTGCATTGTGTTCCAATTTCCATTCCTCAGAGCCCCTTAGTGGAATATTAAAAAGCCTTGGATTATCCTTCATAGTCAGATGTACAGTTCTGCCATACTTAGAATCAGCCCCGGAGTCACACAGGTGCAGACTTTCTTACGACTGGCAAGAGGGATCTGAATTTGATATGGTATTTCTCCTTTTCAACACCATCTTGATTCATATTCAGAACGGCTTTACAGACGGGAATCCCAACTTTTCCAATGGTAGAATCATCTTTGTATTTGACTTTGATTCCGCGTTTTTCATTCAAAAGGTGAGATATGTTTCCGTTTACAGTATTCATAAATCGGCATAGCATCATGAGCAGAGTCTAGAAGCAGCTACCCATCATCAGGTCAATATCTGCCTGTATGTAGTGATAAAAGATCTGTCCTTTTGGAACGAAACACTGGATTGATTCATGGTTTCTTTCCGCAGTGCCCTTTTGAAAACGTGAAGACGGGTCACAGTAAAATACATGCGTTCGCTGATTTTCCTGGGAATCAAATTCAATTGCTTTTGGATTTGAAAAATCACTTTATTGTCTGTTTTATAATGAATTCGTTTTAAAATAGGCTATACCGAAGAAAATACTATACCGAAAAATAGCATCATGCCTCTGAATACTGAGATTTCATTTTACTTTTCGGTATAGTGATTCTTTCCGATATGATAGATATATTTACTATCAAAGGAGGAATGGACAGGGTAATTACTGTAGATTAAATTTGCATCAAAACAATCTATATATTAAGGAAGCTGAGTACAATGAAACAACGATTCAGAATTATAACTATACGTTGAGCTTTTTGCAAAGGTACGCAGAGGAATAGGGTTGTTTCCACTATAATCCTGAACTAGGAGTGTCATTCCAACTGCTTACAAACCATCCGGTTACTGGGAAATTCAGTTTACAACGTGTGCATTCTTAACTGTTACTGCGATACTGGACGTTTCGATTTTTCAATGAGTTAGCATGGACTTTTATTTCAAAGCACTCCATCATTATAATATTTCTACAACATGTGGCTTCTATGCTTTTGCAACTCTTGACATGATGTATGCTGCAATGGCAAAAATCAATAAATCTGCGTCATTAGAGGAAAAGATTTGGAAGACTCCTGAATGGAAAAGTACTTTACGCTCTTGATTAAACCGCTATACCGAAAAATAGAGAGCAAAATCTATGCTTATATATGTTTCAGAAGTTTTTCGGCATAGTATTTTCTTCGGTATAGTCACCGAGAAGAATCGGCATAATAGACATAAAAATATCTGGTCTCATGTCAAGATAAAGTTTGTTAATTACATCAATGACTTATTGGGAGTCATTTGCATCCCGTAGGAATACCAGCATCAGTTCGGATTTTATATAGTGGATCGTAAGTAGGACTTTTCACCCTTGGTACCTTCTTTTTCGCTGATATGATTCATGACTGTTATGAATGAGAATCTTTTAAATAAGATGGAGTTATATGTGGCATAAACGAGACGTTTACAATACCGACGATGAAGAACTTGGGAAATAAACCCTGGGGATTACCAGTAATACGCTATTTATTACGGGTTTGAGAAAACTAAGGTCAAGATTTACGACCAAATAATAAGGCATATTGAAAGGAATCTCTTGGAAATGAGTGAACCTCGCCTATTGAAAGGGGATATTTTTATGTCATCTGGAAAAAAGATGTATTCCATAAACGAAGATTATAAACAGCATCCAATAACTTTTTAATAGAATTGCATTAAATGAAGAAACTTTCAGAGATTGGTAGATAGAGAAACTGACATTCGTGTTTTCTCTATCCTTTCGTTGTTGGAAAATTTGTCCGCTTCACTTCCGGTTACTATTGGCGATATAAAGACAGAAGGTAGTGTGCTTGAGCGTCAGAGAACTCTTAAAAATCTGAGATCAAAATCTCGTTTAGCACTTGAAGAACAAGGCATAAATATTTTGTATTTGTCTTTTGGATTTATTGAGTGGAAAGACGGGAAATGTGCGTCCGCCCAATGTATAAAATCTCCTCTGATTTTAGTTCCGGCAGTATTGGCTTTAGAAGCACTAAATTCGCCTTACACAATAAAAAAACACAAAGATGATATAGTCGTAAATCCGACTCTTGAATATTATCTTAATACAGAGTATGGCATTGAACTTCCTCACTTTGATGCAGAAAAAGATACCCTTGGTAAGTATTTAGAAAGCCTTGAAGGAATTGCGGATCAGAGAGGATGGAGAATTCTAAAAGAGGTAAGTTAGGTTTGCTTTCTTTCCTCAAAATTTCTATATATAATGATTTGCTCCGTAATGAAGAACGCATAAAGAAAAACCCTGTCATTAGAGCAATGGCTGGCGATTCTGACGAAGCAAATGAAATTCCGGAACAATTACGCGCTTTCAACCTTAATTCTATCAGTACACAAGATTGTTATCAAGTAATGAGTGCCGATTCCAGCCAGCAGGATGCTATTCTTTATTCCAAATATAACATCAGTTTTGTTATGCAAGGACCTCCCGGTACTGGAAAAAGTCAAACGATAACAAACATTATTGCAGAAGCATTGGCTGAGGGCAAAAAGGTTTTGTTCGTATCTGAGAAAATGGCAGCACTGCAAGTAGTTTATCGGAGATTGCAGGAAGCTCATTTGGGAGATTTCTGTTTGCCCCTTCATAG
>JAEWHU010000200.1 GCA_023387635.1 Bacillota bacterium | reverse complement strand
ATGGAATACTATGCCATGCCACACTCATGATAGAAGAATGGAAGTTTATTTATACTTTGAAATGCCAGAAGATGCATTAGTATTCCATTACATGGGTGAACCAACAGAAACAAGACATATCGTTATGAGAAATGAAGAAGCGGTTATTTCTCCTAGTTGGTCAATTCATTCAGGTTCAGGTACAAGAGCATATACATTTATATGGGGTATGGTTGGAGAAAATCAAGATTTCGATGATATGGATCCAGCAGCAATGAAAGATTTACGTTAATATCAATTGATTATAATAAAGATAATATAAAGTAAGTTTATTTTTTATAAACAATAAAAAATATTTGGAGGACGTATAATGAGTATTTTAAATAGTTTCTCATTAGAAGGAAAAGTAGCATTAGTTACTGGTGCTTCTTACGGAATTGGTTTTGCAATTGCTTCTGGTTTAGCTGAAGCTGGTGCAACAATTTGTTTTAACGATATTAAGCAAGAACTTGTAGATAAAGGTCTTGAATCATATAAAGCAGCTGGTATTAACGCACATGGTTATGTTTGTGACGTAACGAATGAAGAACAAGTTACAGAAATGATTAAGCAAATTGAAGAAGAAGTTGGTGTTGTAGACGTTTTAGTAAACAATGCAGGTATTATTAAACGTATTCCTATGGTTGAGATGTCTGCTGATGACTTTAGACAAGTAATTGATGTTGACTTAAATGCACCATTTATAATGGCAAAAGCTGTTATTCCAAGCATGATTAAAAAAGGTCATGGTAAAATCATTAACATCTGTTCTATGATGAGTGAATTAGGCCGTGAAACTGTATCTGCATATGCAGCAGCTAAAGGTGGCTTAAAAATGCTTACTAAGAACATCGCATCTGAATATGGTGAATTCAATATTCAATGTAATGGCCTTGGTCCTGGTTATATTGAAACTCCTCAAACAGCTCCACTTAGAGAGGATGGGCATCCATTCAATAACTTTATTATTGGAAAAACTCCTGCAGCAAGATGGGGTAAAACTGAAGATTTAGTTGGACCAGCGGTATTCTTATCATCAAATGCATCTGACTTTGTTAATGGTCATATTCTTTATGTTGATGGTGGTATCTTAGCTTATATTGGTAAACAACCAAAATAATAAAAAGTAAATCAGTTAATTGATACTTACAATAAATATACATAATATACTAGCGGAACTTCAATTTAAGTTTTGCTAGTATATTTAATTTTTAAGTTGTATTATTAATTAAAAAATCTATATAAAATATATTATGAGACTGAGAGGTCGGGGCGAAATGTGAAATATCAAGATTTTTCACACGGCAGAATGGAGATTATTATGATAAAGGGATTTAAGATGAAAATCTATGAAGGTCAAGCTGATGAATATGAAAAGAGACATAATGAATTATGGCCTGAAATGAGGGACATGATACATGAACATGGTGGAAAAAACTATACTATCTTTTTAGATAAAGAAACAAATGTACTATATGGATACATAGAAATAGAAGATGAAGAATTATGGGCAAAAAGTGCGGACACTCTTATTAATCGTAAATGGTGGGACTTTATGGCTGATATTATGGAAACAAATCCTGATAATAGTCCTGTATCTGTAGATTTAAAAAATGTATTTCATTTAGATTAATTTAATAAATATTCTTGTATTTAGAGCAGTTATATCATGTGTAAAGAACGTGACCTAACTGCTTTTTTTATACATTGTTTTACTAGAAGATAAATAATAAAAATATACCATATCATATAATTGTTGATAATAATTGAATAAACTGGATATCTTAATACAAAATGTTAACTAGTAACATAGTTATAGGAAACTGTGAAAATTATAAAATATTATAGTCATAAAAACAGAAGAAATCTGGAGGTTTAATATGGGAAAACAATTAACGTCAAAAGTTACATGGGTTGGTAAAGTTGATTGGCAATTAAAAGAATTTCACGGAAATGAATATTCAACTACTAAGGGATCGTCATATAATTCCTACTTAGTAAGAGATAAGAAAACGGTCCTAATTGATACGGTATGGGAACCATATGATAAAGAATTTGTGAATCGTTTAAAAGAAGAGATTGATTTAAAAGAGATAGATTACATTATAGCTAATCATGGTGAAATTGATCATAGTGGTGCCCTGCCAGAATTACTAAGAGAGATTCCTAACACACCTATTTATTGCACAGAAAAAGGGGCAAGTATATTAAAAGGTCACTATCATGAAGAGTGGAATTTTGTAACTGTAAAAACTGGAGATAAGCTTGATATTGGAGAACACAAATTAATATTTGTAGAAGCTCCTATGCTTCATTGGCCAGATTCTATGTTCACTTATATGACAGGTGAAAATATATTATTTAGTAATGATGCATTTGGGCAGCATTATGCTACCGAAAGTTTATATAACGACAAAGTAGATAATGGCGAATTGTATGCAGAAGCAATGAAGTACTATGCTAATATATTAACTCCATTTAGTAGTTTAGTAATTAAAAAGATAAAGGAAGTACTTGGACTTCATTTACCAGTGGACATGATATGTACAAGTCATGGAGTAATATGGAAGAACAATCCTGTACAAATTATTGAGAAATATTTAGAATGGGCTAATAATTATAGGGAGAATCAGGTAACAATTATATATGACACTATGTGGAATGCTACTAGAAAAATGGCTGAAGCCATTGCAGAAGGAATTAATATGGTTGATGGTGCAGTAACCGTAAAGTTAATGAATGCTTCAAAAGAAGACAAGAATGATATTATTACTGAGGTTTTCCGTTCAAAAGCTATCATGGTAGGTTCACCAACCATTAATAATGGATATACCTATTCGATAGGCGGATTACTTGAAATGATAAAAGGGTTGAAATTCAAGGGGAAAAGTGCACAGGCTTTTGGGAGTTATGGTTGGAGTGGAGAAGTCGTTAAAACACTTACAGAAGAATTAAATAAATGTGGGTTTAAAGTAGTAAACGGTGGACATTTATCCTTATGGGTTCCTGATGGAGATGAAATTAATAAACTAAGAGAAGTAGGACAAAATTTCGTTAGACAAATAGTACAAAAAGAAACTTCTTCCTAGGATAAAGGAAGAAGTTTCTTTTTGTATATGAGTTTTAAAAATATAATTGTTAAAATTATAGATATTGCCTCTGCGATTGGAAAGGCAAACCAAACAGCATGTAAACCAAAAGCGAATGAGAAAATATAAGCTGCAGGTAATATCACTACAAGTTGTCTTGCGATGGAAATTATCATACTATAAACTCCATTACCAAGTGCTTGAAATACAGAACCAATGATAATGCTAAATCCTGCAAAGACAAAGCTTAAACTAATAATGCGAAGTGCGGGAACACCAATTTCAATCATTTCAGCAGATGCATTAAAGAAGGAAAATAGTTCACGAGGGAATACTTGAAATAAGAACAATCCTAATACCATTATACTAATTGAATATACAACACTTAATTTTACAACTGATATAATACGTTTTTTATTACATGCACCGTAATTATAAGCAACAATTGGTACCATGCCATTAGTAATACCAAATACAGGCATAAAGACAAAGCTTTGTAGTTTAAAATATGCACCTAATACAGAAACTGCTGTTGCTGAATATGCCATTAATATTTTATTCATACCAAAAGTCATAATGGAGGAGATTGATTGCATGATGATAGATGGAATACCAACAGCATAGATTACTTTAATGGTTCCAAGGTGAGGACGAAATTCTTTTAAATTAAGATGCAAGTGTTTATTTTTTGTTTTATTAAAATAAATGCATAGTAGCATAGCTGCTATTTGTCCAATTACAGTCGCAAGAGCAGCTCCTGCAACCCCCATCTTAGGGAAGCCTAATAAACCAAATATAAGTATAGGATCAAGAATAATATTAATAATAGCTCCAATACCTTGGGTTATCATATTATATATGGTATATCCTGATGATTGCATAATACGCTCATACGCAATTTGAATAAAGAGACCAAAGGATAAAACAGTACAAATAGTAATATACTGAGTACCATATTCAATTATCTCGGAATTAGTTGTTTGTGTTTCAAAGAAGGATCTTGAAAAGAATAACCCCCAAATAGCAAATACTAAAAAACTTAAAAAGGCTAAAAAGATACCATTAGTAGCAGCTAAATTTGCCGCTTTATTATTTTTCTCGCCAAGGCTTCTTGACAATAATGCGTTTACACCGATACCAGTACCTACAGCTACTGCTATCATTAAATTCTGTATTGGAAAAGAAAGAGAGAGTGCAGTAAATGCATTTTCACTTATTTTAGCTACGAATATACTATCTATTATATTATATAATGCTAACACTAACATAGATAAAACAATTGGCAGTGACATGGATGTAAGTAACTTATTAATAGGCATAACACCCATTTTATTTTCACTTGCTGTAACTTTATCAGACAATGAGAGTACCTCCTTTGATTATCATAATTTTCTGTTCCATATCTATGAGCAATAAAAAAGGTGTTCCTTGGTGGACACCTCTTTACAGACTAATTCATTCTAACTAGTTTATACAATAATGTCAATAGATATATGAAAACTTAAAAAAAGACGAAATTTGACGACTAATTAACTAGATAAAGTGAAATAATTCCTTTAATAATTCCTTACAATAGTATATAATGCTATATGGAAATGATTTATTGAGAAGGAATTATATGTAATTATTATATGAATATAAGATAATAGAATAAATGAAGATAAAACGGTATGAATCATCGTTAGAAAAAGTTTGTGTCTGCGCTGCCACCGCAAACTTTATATGCACAAAAGCAGCGCAGGAATGAGGAATAGTATGAAAGGTATAATATTAGCTGGAGGGTCAGGAACAAGATTATATCCAGTTACAATGGCAATGTCAAAACAGATGCTACCAGTATATGATAAACCAATGATATATTATCCATTGTCAATTCTTATGTTATCTGGAATTAAAGAGGTACTTATTATCTCTACGCCAAGAGATATTGTCGGTTTTAAAGAATTACTAGGTGATGGGACAAGACTTGGTATGTCTTTTTCCTATGCGATCCAAGAAGAGCCAAGGGGACTGGCTGAAGCATTTATTATTGGGGAAGAATTTATTGGTACGGATAATGTATGCTTAGTTCTTGGTGATAATATATTCTATGGTAGGAGCTTTTCAGCAACCTTAGAGAAAGTAGCAGCTCGCAAAGGTACCGCTACGATTTTTGGATATTATGTAAAAGATCCTACTGCATATGGTGTTGTAGAATTTAATGAAGAAGGCAAAGCCATCTCAATAGAAGAAAAGCCAATTAATCCAAAATCCAATTATGCTGTTCCTGGTTTATACTTTTATGATAACAGGGTGATTGAAATCGCGAAGACTATAAAGCCTTCTAATAGAGGTGAATTAGAGATAACAGCAGTTAATAATGTGTATTTAGAACTTGGGGAATTGCAAGTTGAAACACTGGGTCGTGGTATGGCATGGCTTGATACAGGGAATCATGATTCCTTATTAGATGCATCAAATTATGTTGCGTCCATACAAAAACGTCAAGGATTATACATTTCATGTATAGAAGAAATAGCATATAAAAAAGGCTTTATAAATAAAGAACAATTATTAGAATTAGCTAAGCCAATGATAAAAACAGAGTATGGTAAATATTTAGTTGATGTTGCAAATGGCTTATAATTAATCAAATTTTTAAAAGAAGAGTGAATGAAAATATATTTTGAAAGGTTGCCACGATTGGATTCTTTTACTCTTTTATATTAGTGGCAATATCACAGACTAGTCTGTGATATGCATGGGTGGAAAAATGGGACAATTTACGTTTACTAAGTGTAACATAGAAGGCTTACAGATTATAGAACCTAATTATATTGGAGATAATCGTGGCTACTTTATGGAAACATACCAATATGATGATTTTAAAAAAGCAGGAATTACTCACAATTTTGTTCAAGATAATCAATCCATGTCTAAAAAAGGTGTGTTACGAGGCTTGCATTTTCAAAAGAACTATCCTCAAGCTAAGCTAGTTCGCGTATTAAGAGGTGAAGTATTTGATGTCGCGGTAGACATCAGGAAGGACTCAAAGACCTATGGTCAGTGGTATGGTGTTGTCTTATCAGGTGATAATAGAAAGCAATTTTTTGTACCAGAAGGCTTTGCACATGGATTTTTAGTACTTTCAGAGGAAGCAGAATTTGTATATAAATGTAGTGAATTTTATAGGCCAGATGACGAAGGTGGAATTCGCTTTGATTGTCCTGATATAAACATTGAATGGCCAATAGAGAAAGGTATGACTATCATTCAATCGGAGAAGGACAAGAAATATGGTTGTTTGAAAGATATTGATAATTAGATTATAGTTAGGTAACTGCGAAACTAACGGATATAGTTAAAGTGAGGGAATATGGAAAGAAGAGTTTTAATAACAGGCGCTAATGGACAATTAGGGTTAGCAATTAATAAAGTGATACAAGAGAGAAAAGATCTGAATATTACGATTATTAATACAGGTAGAGGTGAAGCATCAGCATATTGCCCTATTACCCTTGATATTACCAATCCTGTGGCTGTCATGAATTTAGTACAGAATCTTCAACCTGAAATAATCATAAATTGCTCTGCTTTTACCGCAGTTGATCTTTGTGAGAGTGAAAAGGAAAGAGCATATCGTATTAATGCAATTGGAGCTAAAAACCTTGCCGTTGCTGCAAATGATTTTGATGCAAAATTGGTACATGTATCAACAGATTTTGTGTTTGATGGAGAGAATAATAGACCTTATACAGAAGAAGATACACCAAATCCAATTAGTGTCTATGGAAGTACAAAGCTTGAAGGGGAAAGATTAGTAAAAGAGCATTGTGTTAAACACTTTATTGTTCGTACGGCATGGCTATATGGAAAAGGTAAGAACTTTGTAAGGACAATGATACGTTTGATGGATGAAAAGAAGGATATTAGAGTAGTAAACGATCAATATGGATGTCCAACCAGCGCTATGGAGTTAGCAAAAGCTATTGTTAGCTTAATGGATACAGAAGAATATGGAACATACCATGGTGTCTGTGATGGAGGAGCTACTTGGTATGAATTTGCAGTAGAAATCTTCAAACAACTTGGTGTAGATGTAAAAGTTACTCCAATAGAGACAAGTGAATATCCTACTCCAGCGAAAAGACCATCATATTCCATATTAAGTAATGATAAATTAAAGAAATTAGGAATACGTTTCAAACCATGGAGAGAAGCATTAAAAGAGTATATTTTGGATGAAGGAAATTTGAGGTTTTAAGGATAAGGTAGAATAGATAAAGTATATTACTAAAATAAAGACCTTGAATATCAAGATTTTTAGAATATAACAATCTATACAAGTGAGGAATAATAGAGGAGGATATACAATTGAGAACATATTTAGTTACAGGTGGTGCAGGGTTTATTGGTTCTAACTATATTCAGTATATGTTTGAGAAATATAAAAACACCATCAAAATTATTAATGTTGATAGTTTAACTTATGCCGGAAACTTAGAAAATCTAGAAAGTGTGAAGGATAATAATAATTATATTTTTATAAAAGAAGATATCTGTAATAGAGAGGCTATGTTTCAAATATTTGAAGAATATGATATTGATAGAGTAATACATTTTGCAGCAGAAAGTCACGTGGATAGAAGTATAAAAAATCCTGGAGTATTTATTAATACGAATGTAGTAGGCACGTTAAATCTTCTTGATGCAGCAAAGGCAGCTTGGGAAGTAGAGGATGGATACAAAGAAGATAAAAAATATGTTCAAGTATCTACAGATGAGGTATATGGTTCCTTAACTGAGGAAGATAGCTATTTTTATGAAACAACTCCAATTGATCCACACAGCCCATATTCTGCTAGTAAAGCATCTGCGGATATGTTAGTGAAATCCTATGTTGATACATTTAAATTTCCTGCTAATATTACTAGATGTAGTAATAATTATGGACCATATCAATTTCCAGAAAAATTAATTCCACTTATGATAAACAATGCCTTACAAGGAAAGAAACTTCCTATCTATGGGGATGGACTTAACGTAAGAGATTGGCTTTATGTAATGGATCATGCAAAAGCAATTGACATGGTTTCTGAACTTGGAAAAGTAGGAGAAGTATATAATATTGGTGGACACAATGAGAAGAAGAACATTGAGATTGTAACTATTATTATAGAAACATTGCAAAAGTTACTATCAGCAGATGATAAAAGGTTAGCCCATATTAATAAAGAACTAATCACTTATGTTGAAGATAGAAAAGGTCATGATAGAAGATATGCTATTGCTCCTGATAAGATAAAAGAGGAGATTGGTTGGGAACCTGAAACAATGTTTTCTGAAGGAATAGCCCTAACTATAGAATGGTACTTAAAGAATAGCGCTTGGATGGAACATGTAACAAACGGTGATTATCAAAAGTATTACGATGAAATGTATCAAAAATAATATTTAAAATCTAAACCAATAAGAAACTAGTAATCAATAAATAATAATAACAAAAGCAAAAATATAATAAGAAGCAATCAATAACTTAAAAAAATAAAACAACTAAAAAACAAGTAAGTGTGTGGATATCCACACACTTACTTTACGCTAAGGCAAAGTAAGCCAATTGCTGGCTACGATTGACGAGTATGCAAGGTACGAAAAAAATGAAATGAGTGAAGTATGTAAGATGAATTATCATACTGAGCTCCTTTTACTTGGAAGGAGTATTATGGAACGTGACGAAATTATAATTAGAAATGGAATCGTACATATATTAGATTCCACTATAGGCATGCCTGTTTTATCTGATAGGCTATTAGAATTAGGACCAGATTTAAATGAGTTTTTAAGAGGACATATTTTTAAAATTGCATCAAGTGATGATATATCAAAATGTGAATTTGATAAAGAAGAGTCGATTGTTTATAGCATACTAAGAGAATTTAATGAAGAAAATTTAATAATTATTAGTAGAGAAATCGCAAGTCATTTATATACAATTATGAATCAAAATATTGACATTCCCCCTGCAGATTTATTTGTAGTGACTTATCAAGTAAATAGTACAATGTATTTAGCTATTTTAAAGATGAATTACAAAGAATCCTACATTCACTATGCTTATACAGAAGAAGGGGAAAATTATAATGATATTATAAAACAAAAAGTAACGCTACCTACAGAGAGTACTAAACTTTCTGAAGCAGCTTTAATTAACCTTGAGGATTTTTCTATTGATTTAGTAGAAAAAAAATATGAGATTAACGGTGAAAAATTAAACTATTTATCTACAATGTTCTTAAATTGTCATACCAGATTATCTCAAAAGGCTAAGTTAAATATTATCACCAAAGCAGTTGAACAAGTAAATAAGAAATATTTTGATGAAAACTTTGATAAACATATGGAAGCAAAGGCTATTATTCATCAAGAGTACGTAGAACAAGGAGCCATTGATGTTGAAATCATTGGTGAAAAACTATATGGTGATATTAAGGAAATCAAAGAAGAATTCACGGAAAAATTAGAAAAGTATAATCTACATGAAGCTAAAGTTGAGCCACAAAATAAACAAACTACCAAGAAATTTGAAAAACAGTTTTTAGTTACAGATACAGGAATCGAAATAAATATTCCAATGGAACAATATACAGAGAAAAAGAATGTTGAGTTTATCACCAACGTAGATGGTACTATATCTGTTTTAATTAAAAATATTAATCATATAAGGAGTAAATAAGTTAAAGCGATTTGCATATATTGGTGCATTTTCACAACCTCCTGGTTTATTACCCAATTCATCTTTAGGTATGGTTGGTCAATTAAAATAAAAGTTCCGGTTGTTTAAGAAAACAACCGGAATTGAGCCATATCATCTATTTGACCAGTTTTGCTCGTACAATCACACAATCATGAGCTGGAATGGTAGGAGCAAATCTTTCTTTGAATTTCCCTAATTCCTTATGTTCCCAACAGTCATAGAGAGAGAGGGAGAAATCAGCGGCATAGGGTAGGCCGATATCCCAGAATTGAAGGGATAATTCACGCGTAGTATCACTCAAGTTGAATAAGCCAAGTACTAGGTCACCGTTGGTTAGAACTTTAACCAATACAAAAGCCTCGTCTGCATGGAACCACTGTGGTTCAACATTTACACGATAAGCACCTCTGCTTTCGCAGTCCTGGTTGATTGAGAGTAGCTCTTGATTCAATAGGATTTTTTTCGTCTCAGGAGATACTGAGCGTATATCACAGCCAATCATCAATGGAGAGCCCATAAGGCTCCATAAAGAGAAATGTGTTTTATACTGGGTATCGGTACATCCTCCAATCTTACTTTTAATAAAATCATTGTTACTCCCACCATACATGCCTACAACCAGCATATCCATGTCATTGTGACAAAAGGAACCAGTATAAGACTCTTTGTCTAACTGTGACACCGCTAGTGTTTTGATGGAATCCCAGTTGTCTTGGATATCTCCTGTGGAACGATAGGAGTGAGCACCAGATTCACGAATCCATTGGTACACATTATCTGCACCCCAGTTACAAGCAGAAAACAGTATCTCTCTACCACAGTTTTTCAGTGCTATGCTCATTCGTTTGTACAGAAGTTCACCTGATATGTTTCGGGGTTTAAAACAGTAGTCATATTTTAAGTAATCTACTTCCCAAGCTGCAAACTGTAGGGCATCTTGGAATTCATGTTCAAAACTGCCTGGATAACCGGCACAAGTGTGGGTTCCAGCGCAGGAGTATATTCCGAATTTCAAGCCTTTAGAATGGATGTAATCGCTTAGCGCCTTCATGCCACTTGGAAATTTAGCAGGATCTGCAACTAGGTTCCCATTCTCATCTCTTTCTTTTAAACTCCAGCAGTCATCAATTACTATGTATTCATAGCCGGCATCCTTGTAACCTTCTAAGACAAAAGAATCAGCAACATCCCGAATCAATTGTTCATTAATATCCCAGGTAAAAGTGTTCCATGAATTCCAACCCAGTGCTGGAGTTTGTCCTAATAACATATGTTTCATTTTTGAATCCTCCCTGATATAGTATGTATATTTTTCTAATGAGTTACGATTATTAACAAGTTTTTTCTTAAACACGGAAGAAGTTATAGTTTGTACCCTTTATATAGGTAAAGATTTTTAAATTCTGTTGGAGTGCATTCTTTCACGGATTTAAATACCCGATTGAAGGTTGATATACTACTAAATCCTGACTGCATAGCAACATCTGTAATGGTTAGTTTGGGGTTTAATAACAAATTTTCAGCCAATTTTACCCGTTGTTGAATTAGGTAATCATGAAATGATAAGTTTGTAAATTGTTTAAATATACGAGAAAAGTGATATTTACTAAAACCTGCTATATTGGCAATTTTATCGAGAGTAATAT
>JAEWHU010000169.1 GCA_023387635.1 Bacillota bacterium | reverse complement strand
GTACAGCGAATATTTCTTGCCCTGTCTTTTTATGTTTTAAAACTACTGCTTCTATTGGGGTAATACCAGGAAAGAGAGCTTCTTGTGATTGATTGTATTCATCATAAGTTTTATACAAATTTAATTTTACATAATATTTTTTTTTCAAATAGATATTATGATTACCGTAGATAAGAATGAAACGATTATCATCGTATAGTTTTTTTAGTGCAATAAAAACGTCACTATGGGCAAAACGTATTAATTTAAGATTAGGGTATTCCCATAATTCATCTCCATCGCCAAGTTCAATATAAGTATATCCTTCATTATAATAGTAATCAAGTGCATGTAATACAATGTGCTGATTCCTAACAAATTGGTCTGATATGCTATCATCACCTCTATGAAGGTCACTGAAAAAAATATATTTTGATTTTTTATCAAAATATTCTCTCTTTGCATATTTGTAAGCATTCATTAATCTTTTATCTGTAAACATAATATACACTCCATAAATAACATTAAATTCTATTTAGTAGAATCCCTAATAATAGTATAACTATTCGTATATAATAATTTTGTTGAATAATTTAATAATACATAAAACCTATATTTATCAAAGAATGTCTTATAATGGTTGTATCTAAGGTACATTATGTATATAATACAATAGGTACATAAAAGTTTTAAAAAGTAAGAAACTAATTGAGAAACCAAATATATAACGAATAACCAATGAAAAAAGTGATAAAAGATGGAGTGAATATGTTAAATTTTAAGCCAATAACGTTTGATAGTATAAATGAGATAAAAGAATTTCTTAATTATAAAGATTTCAGAACCTGTGATTATACAGTAGGTGCCCTATTTATGTGGCGTGAATATTATAAAAGTAAGTATGCAATTTATAAAAATCATATATTCTTCCAAGTAGAACTTACAGAAGGTGATATTTATTATACTCTTCCTATTAGTAAAGATTCTATAAAAGATGCTTTAAGTATTTTGGACCAATATACCAAAAACAATAATATTCCACTTAAATTTTGTGCAATACCTGAAGAGGGAGTATCTATATTAGAAGAATTTTTTGATGGAAAGTTAGACATAGTTGGTGACAGAGATGTAAGTGATTATTTATATATTGCTAGTGATTTAAGTGAATTAAAAGGAAGAAGATTTAGTGGACAAAGAAATCACATTAATAAGTTTCACAAGTTATATCAAAACTATCAATACGTTCAAATGAATGAAAATAATAAAGAAAAAGTACTAGAGTTTTTTGATAATTTCTCAAAGAATATGACGAAAACTGCCGAGACAGCCATAGAGGAAAGTATACGTACCAAGGAAATATTAGAGTCTTTAGACAAATTGCCTTTGTTTGGTGGATTTATTGAAGTGGAAGGAAATATAGTTGCAATTTCTGTTGGAGAGATAGTAAATGATACGCTATATGTGCATATTGAAAAAGCATTAAAAGATTTCCACGGTGCATACCAAATGATAGTTAATGAATTCGCAAAACATAATGTGAGTGAAGGTGTCATGTATATAAACAGAGAGGATGATGCAGGTGATTTAGGGCTTAGAACGTCAAAATTATCTTATCATCCATGTCAATTACTAGATAAATATGTGGTTAAGGTTGATTCTGAAAAAATTTAACTAATTTAGAGAGGAGGCTTGTCCTAAATAAGACGAGCTTCCTCTTTCAGTTTATCTTATATTAATAGTATCACATTTGCTTTTTATGTAATAAGTCCTGTATTTTTTTATGAGGATCTAAGATATTGGATATAGATTTGCCAGAGTTTACACAATAAATATAGTAGGCAATATATTTTGATATATCTACTTCTTTGTACCAAGGGGCATGGATTAAAGAACTATTTCTATAGGTTGCATTTGTTATAAATGCAGCATCAAATAAACCTTGGGAGTAAGCCTCGTTATAATGTTTTATTCCTTCCGTAAATAATCCAAAAGTAGCAGCAATGAATACTCGCTTTGCACCTAATTTTTTTACCTTCTTTACAACATCTAATATGGTTTCTCCAGATGCAATGATGTCGTCTACAATAAGAATATCTTTACCTTCCACATCAGGTCCAATATACTTATGAACTTCAACAGGATACTTTCCATCAACTAATTTACTTCTTGATCTTCTTTTATAAAAGATACCCATCTCTAATTCTAATTCGTTTGAGTATAATAAGGTACGATTAGTACCACCAAGATCGGGGCTTAGCACTAACATATTATCTTCCGTCATAATAACATCAGGATAGTATTTATTCATTGTCTTTATCACTTGGTAGATAGGTATTAGATTATCAAATCCCATAAAAGGCACTGCATTTTGTACTCTATCATCGTGAACATCAAATGCCATGATATTTTTAACATTAATATTTTCTAATTCTCTTAAAGAGGCAGCACAATCTAGAGATTCTCTAGAGATTCTTCTATCCTGTCTTGCAGAATATAACATAGGAGATACAACATTGATACGACCCGCTTTACCGCCAATAGCAGAGATTGCTCTTTTCAGATTTTGAAAATGCTCGTCTGGAGACATGGCAACATCCATACCGTACATTTTGTAATTACAGCTGTAGTTACCAACATCCATAATAATATAAACATCTGCACCACGTACTGTATTCTCTAGAACAGCTTTGGCATCACCTGTAGAAAAACGTAATATTTTCATATCAATGATTTGACATTTACCTGTGCGATAGATACTTTTAAGATAATAACTAATTCTTTTTGTTAAATCCTCAGTTCCATATAAAGAAATAATAGCAATTGGCATAGCGGTAGCTGTTCTTTCATCATTACGGTTACTTTCTAACAATTTAAGTACCTCCTTTTATTAATAAATGGAAAGTTTTAGCAGATACAGTATATTCCATATATAGTAAAAAAGCAATGGCATTTATTCCATGATTCAAAGAAAGGCTACTATAAATAAATCATATAGCATTTATTTTTAGTAGCCTTCTATAATTATCTTTATTTCCCTTTATTAACGAGAATACGGAGTGATTCACTAGCATTCTTAATTTCATGAATTGAGCTATACACAGTATCAATATTATTGCTTTGATCTTCTACGGTAGCTAACATTTCTTCCGTAGCAGCAGCATGTTCTCCTGATATACAAGCTATACTATCAGATTGATTCCGTATGTCCTTAAATATAGTATCAACAGATTCTATTATATTAAGTTCATTTGTAATATAGCTATCAATTTCTTTAAAAGAAAGATTCATATTCTTAAAATTGTTATTTACTAATTTGGCTAATTCTTGTCCTTCTAATACAGCAGTGCTACCTAAACTTACCTTATCTAATACAAGGGAAGTTTTATATGTAATTCCTCTCATTACTTCATTCACATGGCCAACTGTTTTTGCAGACTGCTCTGCTAATTTACGAATTTCATCAGCAACAACAGCAAACCCTTTACCTGACTCACCTGCTCTAGCTGCTTCAATCGCTGCATTAAGTGCAAGTAAGTTTGTTTGTTCTGCTATTTGAGCAATGCCCTGAAGAAAACTATCTACTTCTTCCATATTTATTGATAATTCTTGTACAGTGATTAAAGATTCGTCAATAGTAGAATTTATGATATTCATCTGTACATCCATCATCTCTACTTCTTTAGTACCTTCTAGTACTCTATGGTTAGTCTCGGTTGAAGCATTGGAAAACAGTTTTGTAAATTCATTTAACTTTTTAATGTTTTCATCTGCTGTATTGATTAAATCATGGATTTCACCAATATTATCTGATTGCTCCATTACTCCTTTTGTTACTTCTTGAACAGTGGCAACCATACCACTATTCAGTGTCCTTAATGATTCAATACTATTATTGCAATTATTAATATCACTATTTAAAGTGATAGTACTAGCATTCACATTATTCATTGTATTTTCTAATGCCTTTAAAAGATTATTTGCTTGGATTTCTTTATTTGTGGCAGTAACAATAAGTTGATTACCTAAATAACATACAAAAAATAAGACAACAATAGTTACTTCTATAAGTATCATGCTACGTAAAAAATCCTTCTGGGAAAAGTTATGATATAAGAGTTGGTTAATTAGTAGTGATATGTTAAAAAAAGCCCCAACGGATAATAGATATATTTTGTTTAGATAAACACTAGTAAAGCAAAACACAATCAATATACCATTAATTGCTGCAAAAGGATCGTATAGTACGGATAATGCTAAGACGGATAAGTTAAGCAATATTATAATACTGGTAAAATTCATGAATCTTTTTTTGTTTACTAAGATTAAGCTTAATACAGTACATAATATTAATGATACAATTACTGGGGATGGAACGCTCCATTGACCAATAAATGTTAGTACAGTAATTATTGACGTTATGATAATCATTAATTTGGATATCAACTTATTAACCATATAAATGTGATCATCTAAAATAGTAATATTATTCATGCAATCTCCTTTGCTTGCGACCCCTCGCAACCATGTATTTTCATATATTTTACCATGATGAAAGGGATTTGAGAAGTGTAATAAGTTCTATTATGGTTGATTATTAGAAATTATATAGAAAAAGCTTATTTTTTAATATAATAAGTTTTATAATGTAAATATTAGATATTTGTGCCTTAAAGAGGCTACAATGCTTAATTTTATACTAACTAAACTAATAATTGAGTTAATTATATAAAGATAAATTGTAACTCAACGATTACTTGCTAGTAATATAAATGAAAATTGATATACTAAAATTAGCCATGGCAAAGCAAATAAATTAAGAATGGAGAAGTGTGAAAAAATAAGATATTTCACACGGCAAATTTGCGCTGATGCCCAAATTCGCGGTCTTCGACAGAAGGGAGATTTTTATGTTTGACACAAGAATTGTAGGTAGAAAAATAGCAGAGTTAAGAAAAGAAAGAAATATGACCCAAATGGAATTAGCAGATATCTTAGGAGTAAGTTATCAGGCAGTAAGTAATTGGGAGAGAGGCAATTCAATGCCAGATATCTCAAAGCTACCAGAACTTGTAGAGAGATTAGGTTGTACCATTGATGATTTGTTATCCGCAGGTAAAGAATGTGAAGTAATAAAACATATTACCATTGGTGAAGGAGAAGAATATATTAAGGAGAACAAGATTACAACAAGTACATTAGCATTTACTGCACCATTATTACCTCCAAAACAAACAGAGAGTTTATTAGAAATTGTATTGAATGAAAATGAAGAAACGATTACTATCGATGATTTGCAAAGTATAGCAGCTTTTGTGGATGAAGAATTTTTATTACGTTATATAGATATGATCACGGAGATTAATAATTTTAATGATTTAATCGGAATAGCACCATTTTTGAGTGAGGAATCTCTTGATAAACTAATAGATAAGTGTAGTGATGTAGAATCTGTACAATCCATTACAGAATTAGCCCCATTCTTAAGTGATAAGTCTTTAGATAAATTAATTGATAAGTATAGCAATACTGAAAACATAAATTTAATTATAGAACTAGCGCCATTTTTAAATGATAAATCCCTAGATAAATTAATTGATAAGTGTAATGATGTAGAAGATATACAATTGATTTTAGAATTGGCTCCATTCTTAAGTGATAAGTCTTTAGATAACTTAATTGATAAGTATAGTAATACTGTAAATATGGATATAATCACTAAATTAGCCCCATTTTTAAGTGACAAATCTCTTGATAAATTAGTAGATAAGTGTAGTAATACAGAAGATATGGGAGTTATAACAGAATTAGCTCCATTCTTAAACGATGAGTCTCTGGATAAATTAGTTATGAATTGTATAAAGGAAGGTAATGTTAAGAAATGTAGTGGATTATATCCTTTTTTAGGTGATGAAACCTTACATAAAATAGCAGATGTGTTAGTGAGACAACATGGATTTCAGGCACTTAAAGAATTAGCGCCATTTCTATAGAATTAATATTAGCATTAAAAGTAGTAAAAATTGGAACAAAAGATAAGCTAACTTCGTCTAATTTGAAGAAAGTGCATATGGGATTAATTGAATTAGCATTTCTAATGTTCTAAAACATTATTAAGATTGGAGGTGTCATATTGAAGCGACTAATAAAAATAAGTTTATTAGGATTATTATCACTTGTGATTTCTACAGGTTGTGATTATAAGAAGACAAATGATGATAAAGATATACTTTTAGTTAAGGATGTAAGTGATGAGAAAGATATAATTATTAAATATACGGAAGATGGTATCATTGAACCTGCAATCGCTAAGGAATTAATCCAGGAAGTAACTAAGGATGTAATAAAAGCAATCGCTCTAAAAGATGTAGAATTATTGGCATCTAATGTTCATCCAGTGAAAGGGGTAAGACTTAGTCCATATACCTATGTTTCTATAGACAAGGATATCATTCTATCTAGGGAAGAGATGAATGAATTCTTTATTAATAAGGAAGAATACCTATTTGGTGTATATGATGGAATCGGAGACGACATACGTCTAACTCTTAGTGACTATTATAACGAATTTATCTACCCTGTTGATTATATGAATGCTGAACAAATTGGATATAACGAAATTCTAAGTAAAGGTAATATGATAAACAACCAATTTGAAATATACAAAGATGCTATCGTTGTAGAATACTATTTCTCAGGATTTAAAGAAGAATATGGTGGTGCAGATTGGAAAAGTTTAAGGTTAGTATATGAGGAATACGAAGGAAAGTGGGTACTGGTTGGAATAATTCATAATCAATGGACGGTGTAATATAAAGTGGATGAAGGCAACGGATAGAATCGTTATCTTCATCCACTTTTGTAATGTTAATATATATATTTGGTCTAATGATCATTTTAAGATGGTCACAATTATATTAAGTGCTTATTATTCCGAAACAGCTGTAAAACGTGATTTTATATGGGAGCCTTTTTCTGCTTCATCTATCATTGCAATAGCATAATCAGCATAGCTAATATAACTGTTTCCTGATTTATTTAAAATTAATTCATCTTTACCAAGTAGGTATTCACCTGTTCTTTTTCCTTCTGCATCAAAATTAGCAGCAGGACTGAAATATGTCCAATTAACGTCATCTCTTTTAATTAAGTTGTCAAATCCAATTCCCATATTGGTAGCAACAGGTTTAAACATATCAGGAAACTCAGGAGTATCCATTAAGCGTAGGGTATGCTCTTTATCTACATATAAACTTCCTGCACCCCCAACTACAAGTAAGCGATTTGATTTACCACTAAGTAGATCAGATAGATAATCTAGTGTAGTGTAGAATAGTGGCATTTCTTCTAGTGTCCAAGCACCAATAGCATCTATAATAACCTCTTGATCTTTAATATCGTCATAAGTTAGCTGAAATATATCTTTTTCTATAATATTACCCCTAAAATCAGAAAGTTTTTGCTTATTACGTACGATTGCAGTAACTTGATGGCCTCTTTTCATAGCTTCATTAACAAGTAGTTTACCTTGTTTACCTGTTGCTCCTATAATTGCTATATTCATGATACATACCTCCATTTATAAAAATTATGTTGTAATTAATACTTACTAGTACTATAGTATAGGTGTATGTCTATTTCGTAAAGTAAGCACTTTTTTGTGCTATAGTAACCCATTGGATACTATAGCATTCCAACAGTTAGAAAAAGTGAAAGTTATTACGATTATGAATAGTATAAATAATTATTTAAGTGTACGCGTACAGAACACACAGATTGGAGTTAAGTATGAAAGAATTACCGGATTGTCCAGTAGAAAGCACACTTCTTTTAATTGGAGACAAGTGGAAAGTGTTAATTCTAAGAGATCTAATGGAGGGTACAAAGCGGTTTGGAGAACTTAGAAAATCTCTTAATGGAATAAGCCAAAAGGTACTTACAGCTAATTTACGTTCTATGGAGGAGTGTGGCCTATTAACAAGGAAGGTTTATCCTGTAGTACCGCCTAAAGTAGAGTATACATTAACAGAAACAGGCTATAGTTTAAAAATAGTTCTTGATGCAATGAGCATCTGGGGAACTGAATATAAAGAAAAGATAGAATAGAACGTGTAATATAAGTAGTAATTGAAAAATACCTACATAATCTAAGATTATCATAAATATTGAAAGGAGTAGATAATATATGACTAAAATTATGTTTATTTGCCACGGCAATATATGTCGTTCTCCCATGGCGGAATTTGTATTTAAAGATATGATAGCAAAAAAAGGGATAGAAGATATGTTTTATATAGCATCTTCAGCAACTAGTACAGAAGAAATAGGTAATCCGGTTCATTATGGTACAAGAAACAAGTTAAAAGAATATGGCATTGATACCACAGGTAAAAGAGCAGTTCAATTAAAGAGAGAGGATTATAATCAGTACGATTATCTTATTGGAATGGAACAAAGAAATATTACAAATATATATCGTATTATCGATAAGGATGAAATGAAGAAAGTACATCGACTACTTGATTTCACCAATAATCCTAGAAATATTGATGATCCATGGTACACTGGCAATTTTAACAAAACGTATGATGAAGTATATGAAGGTTGTGTAGCATTATTAAATTTTTTATTAGATAATAAAAAATAGTTAAATGATGAAGGAGTTAGTATTCCTTTTAAGATAAATGTTAAATCATGTATAATGTAATGAATTGTTAAAATTTCGGTAGTGTTATTGTAATATTTTTAAGCTATAATGGCAAATATAAAGATATATTATATTTGATAGAATACATAGAAATGAGGAGAAAAATGAGCAGAAATAGTAACTATAGTAGAAGACGAAGAAGTAATAATCTTTTAAAATTGTTAATAATTTTTGTAATATTAATTGTTTTACTTGGAGTGGGATTATTCGTTTATCCTAAATTGATTAAAAATAAAGGTGACCAAAATATTGGTAATGGAAATAACACTTCAAATGATGAAGGAAGTAATAATGGTAACAATGGAGCTAACGGTGAAAATGATAATCAACCAGATAGTTCTGAAGTAGATGATAACAAAGAAGACGAGGAAGAAATAAATAAAGAAGCTCAGAATGCTAAAATTTTAGACGAGGCTAATATTTTGGCACTTGGGTATGATTATGAAAAAGCAATCAAACATTTAGAAGCAGTAGAAGGTTATGAAACAATTCCTGAATTTGTAGCTGCCATAGATAAGTATAAAACGTCCATGGAAAGTTTAGTAGAATGGGAAGATATAGGAAAGATATCCCATATATTTTTCCATACATTAATCGTTGATACAGATAAAGCATTTGATGGTGACGCCTCAGAAGATGGCTATAACCAAGTAATGACTACAGTTGATGAATTTAATAAAATTATGCAACAAATGTACGATAGAGGTTATGTATTAGTAAGTCTTCATGATATGGCATCTTTTGTAGAAAATGCAGATGGAACTAAAACTATGACTAAAGGTAAGATTATGTTACCAGAAGGTAAAATTCCTTTTGTATTATCTCAGGACGATGTAAGTTATTATGAATACATGGATGGAGATGGGTTTGCATCGAAATTAATCATTGGTGAAGATGGTAAAGTAACCAATGAAATGATATTAGAGGATGGACAGGTAGTTACAGGATCCTACGATGTGCTTCCATTATTGGAAGACTTTATAAAGGAGCATCCTGATTTTTCTTATCGTGGAGCTAGAGGTATTTTAGCATTAACAGGATATAATGGAGTCTTCGGGTACCGTACATCACCTTCAGAATATCCAGATAGCCCAACTCTACAAGCTGACATTGAAAAGGCGAAGGAAGTGGCAAAAGCAATTAAAGAGCAAGGATGGGAGTTTGCAAGTCACGGATGGGGACATAGAAACCTAGGAAGTATTTCATACGATCATTTTGTTCGTGATACTGACAAATGGGAATCAGAAGTAGAATCCATATTAGGAGAGACTGATATTTTAATTTATCCATTTGGTGGAGATATTGGTAATTGGCACGAATACAGTGGTGATCGTTATAAATACTTAACTGAAAAAGGTTTTTCTTATTTTTGTAATGTTGATGGATCAGCCCAGTACTGGGTTCAGTTAACCGATGATTATCTAAGACAAGGAAGAATGAATGTAGACGGTATACGTATGTATGAAGATTTATATGGTGGAAAAGATAGATTAAAGCCATTCATTGATGTAGAGTCCGTATTTGATAAGGCTAGACCACTTCCAGTTCCAAGTTTGTAGTAAGTGAGACTGGAGGATGAAATGGATACAAAAACGAAGATTACGGTTCCTGTCTATCAACAAATAGCTACAGACATTGCTTCTAAGATCGTTGATAAACAATATAGTGTTGGAGATAAAATCTATACTAGATCCTCGATTGCAAGCCAATATGGTGTCTCTTCTGAAACAGCTAGAAGAGCAATTAGTATTTTATCTGATCTTGAGATTGTTGGCGCTACAAAGGGCAGCGGTGTAATAATTAAATCTTATGAGAAAGCTGTGGCATTTGTCAGGCAATATCATGATATTCAAACAATAAATAATTTAAAAAATGAAATATTTGAAAGTACTCAAAGGCAAACAAAAGAGACAGAACATTTAATTTCACGCATATCAGCATTAATAGAAAAAACAGATAGATTTCGTTCTATTAATCCATTTGTTCCTTTTGAAATAAAAATAACTAGTGATTGTCCTTACCTGAACAAAACTATCCAAGAGATGAATTTTTGGCATAATACATCAGCTACTATTATTGCTATACAAAGAAAAGGTGAATTACTTATGTCCCCTGGACCTCACGCTGTATTTTTACCAGAAGATGTATTGTTCTTTATTGGTGATGAAAATTGCTTAGAACGAGTGAAAAATTTTATATTTCCGTGAGTTAACTTATAAGTGGTCTATACGCTATGATAAATAGTGTATAGACCACTTTTGGATCTATATAATATCACTTTAGCATGTACTTAATTTTTTGTTTTTGGGGAATAATAGGTTGTAATTAGCTTATATATGTTAGATTTAAATTTGCAAATTTATTTTTTTATATATAATTTTTATTTGACTAAGTAACAACTTTGTTATATTATATGAGTTGTTACTTTTATAAAAGCCATTGAAAGGAGGCATTTATGATTCGTTTTGATCATGTATCGAAGAAATATAAAGATAAGATCGTTTTAAATGATATTTCATTTGAGATAGAGAAAGGCAATTTAGTTACTTTAATTGGAGCCAGCGGATGTGGAAAAACCACATCATTAAAGATGATTAATAGATTAATTAAGCCTACGTCGGGAAAAATTTATATAAATGAACAAAATATTGAAGAAAAAGATATTATAGAACTTAGGCGTAATATGGGATATGTTATTCAGCAAACAGGTTTATTTCCACATATGACAATTAAAGAAAATATTGAATTAATTCCAAAAGTTCAGAAGAAAGATGCAAAAGAAATAGAGAAAAGAACCTATGAACTAATGGAAATGGTAGGTTTAAATCCAGAGGAATATTTAGAACGCTATCCAACAGAACTAAGTGGTGGGCAACAACAAAGGGTAGGTGTTGCTAGGGCATTTGCCACAGATCCAGATATCATATTAATGGATGAACCCTTCTCAGCACTCGACCCAATCACCAGATTAAGTCTTCAAGAAGAATTGGCCAATTTGCAATCCCAATTTAAGAAAACGATTATCTTTGTTACTCATGATATGGATGAGGCTATTAGGATATCAGATAAAATCTGCATTATGAAGGACGGGCAAATTTTACAATATGATACACCAGAAAATATACTTAAATATCCATGTAATGAATTTGTTAGTGAGTTTGTTGGTAAGAATAGAATATGGACAGCTCCTGAATTTATAAAAGCAAGAGATATTATGATAGATAATCCAGTAACATGTTTTAAGAACTTAACTCTACAAAGGGCTATGGAAAAAATGAGATCTCATAAAGTAGATAGTCTTATGGTAATAGATAAGAATACCAGAGAGTTAATAGGGGTTATCAAAGCAAAAAAAATACAATCTCAAGCAAATCGTACACAGGAAGTTGAAAAAATTATGGATACTGATTTAATAAGTACTTCACCAGATGACTCTATCATAAATGTATTAAAAATTGTTGATGAAAACAATATATCCTACATCCCTGTATTAGATGATAATAGAATACTTCTTGGACTAATCACGAAAAGTAGTTTAGTAACTACATTAAGTGAACAATTCCTAGAATCAGAGGAGGTAGAGTAATATGAACTTTTTTGAATATATCATAAAAAGTAAAGACCAAATTTTATCACTAACGGTGGAGCATATTAAATTAACAGCAATTGCCGTTGGTTTTGCAATACTAATAGGAGTACCGTTAGGTATTTTTATAAGCTACGTTAAAAAATTAAATAAACCAGTTCTTGGAACTGCTAATGTAATACAAGCAATACCAAGTATGGCTTTACTTGGTTTTGCAATTCCATTCCTTGGTATTGGAACTCTTCCTGCAGTTGTAATGGTTATTCTTTATTCTTTATTACCCATTATTAAGAACACCTATATTGGAATAGAAAGTATAGATCCACAGACTTTAGAGGCTGCTAAAGGAATTGGGTTAACAAAATTTCAAATATTATTTAAAATTCAAATCCCTCTAGCACTTCCTGTTATTATGGCGGGCGTTAGAATATCAGCAGTATCCGCAGTTGGACTTATGACCATGGCAGCCTTTATTGGCGCTGGAGGACTTGGATTCTTAGTATTTTCAGGTATAAGAACTGTTAATAATAATCAAATTCTAGGTGGTGCAATACCTGCTTGTTTATTAGCGTTGTTTGTAGACTATTTTATTGGAATCATAGAAAAATTAGTTACTCCGATTAGTCTTCAAAAAGCAATAGGCAATAAAGAAATGCAATTGAAAAAGAGGAGAAGACAAAAACTTATAGTGTCTGGTACTGCTATATTATTAGTAGCTATGTTCGCAGTAACTGGAGTGTTAGGTAGAGCTACAAATGAAAAGGTTATTACTATAGCTAGTAAGGACTATACAGAACAACAGATATTAGTTCATATGGTCTCAGATCTGATAGAACAAGGCACAGATATTAGTGTGGAGAGAAAAATTAATCTTGGTGGAACTCAAGTAATATTTTCCTCTTTAACATCAGGAAATATTGATATGTATATAGAATATACCGGTACAGCATATGGGGATACCTTAAATTATCCACCTATAACTGATATGGAAGAAGTCTATAATACAGTAAAGAAAGAATTTAAAGAAAAATTCGATATTGAAGTATTAAAGCAAATGGGATTTAACAATACCTATGTTTTGGCAGTCACAAAAGAAACTGCTGATAAATATAATCTAAAGACAATAAGCGATTTAAAATCAGTTGCCTCGAACTTAACTGCAGGTACTACATTTGAATTTTTAAATAGAGAAGACGGTTTACCAGGGTTAATGAAATTCTACAATTTCAATTTTAAAAATACAGTTGGACTTGATAGTTCTCCGAGATATCTATCTTTAGTAAATAAAGAAACTGACGTTGTAGATGCTTTTTCAACGGACGGATTACTAAAGAAATTTGAACTTGTAACTCTTGAAGATGATAAAAATTTCTTCCCTCCATATTATGCAATTCCAGTAGTTAAGAGTGATGTCCTAGCCAAGTATCCAGAAATACAACCTATTATTGAAGAGCTGGGTGATATTTTAACCAATGAAATTATGATGGAATTAAACTATAAAGTAGATGAATTACAAATGGCTCCAGAAGTCGTAGCTCATGAATTCTTAGTTGAAATGGGATTATTAAAATAGTTAAAGATTTGTAGGAATACAATATAAACGGGATTTAATCCCGTTTATATTGTATTCCTTATTATATTGTAGTGATGAAGACAACTAATCCAATGGCACCAATAG
>JAEWHU010000160.1 GCA_023387635.1 Bacillota bacterium | reverse complement strand
GTATACAATCACCAAACCTTCAAATCATATTAGATCCAGTTAATTTATTGTCCATCCATAATTATAAGGAACATGAGGACATTATGAATGGTGCATTCCAATTGTTTGGGAAAGATATTGCAGTTATTCATGCAAAAGATTATGTAGTAAAGGACAATGGTTTAATTAGTGTTCCAGCAGGTAATGGTAACTTAAATTATGAAGTACTAATGGGATTAATCAAAAAGAATAAACCATTTATCCATGTTCTATTAGAAGATACAAATCCCGAAAATGCAATTGAAACAAAAGAATTTGTAGAAAACGTTTATAAAAAAATAGTATAATCGGAGAATGGAAAGATGACTGTTACAATAAAAGATATAGCAAAAGAAATTGGAGTTTCATATTCAACTGTGTCAAGAGCTTTAAGTGGTAATCTTGGTTCTAATTCAAAAGTAAAACAACAGATATTGGATACAGCTGAACGAATGGGATATACACCAAATCAAAATGCTGTTAACCTAAAGTTAGCTAGATCATATACAATAGGTCTATACTTTTCAAATATTGGAAATTTATCTTCTCCATTCATATTACATGATATTGTTAAGTCTGTATATAATTCAATAGATAATTCATATAACGTTGTGGTAAAAGGTATTGATAGACATGAACCAAACACCTTAAGTCCAGCAAAATATGATGGAATATTAATTTTAAGTCAAAAAGTAGAAGATGATATATTTATTGAAGAAGCGTTAAAAAAAGGTATTCCAGTTGTTGTATTTAATCGCGCTGTATATCACGACGTAGCTAATATTTTAACAGATGAAGCTAAGGGAGTTATGGAAGCAGCGGAATACTTAATACAAAATGGTCATAAAAAAATAGGTATTATAGAAGGTGTACCTACATTAGCATCTACAAGAGCAAGGCATAGAGGCTGGAAGCAAGCTTTTATAAATCACGACCTAGATATAAAAACGGTTCCTGTTGTAACAGGTGATTATCGTATTAAAAGTGGATATAGTGCAGGAAAAGAATTGTTGAAATATGACCTTACCGCAATTATATCCTTTAGTGATGAAATGGCCATTGGAGCAATAAAAGCCATAGAAGAAGAAGGATTAAAAATACCAGAGGATATTTCAATTGTTGGATTCGATAATATAAATTGGCTTTGTGACACTGTATTTCCCCTAACAACGGTTGAAAGAAATATGGGATTGTTAGCATCTAAAGCAACTGAAACCTTAATGGATATTATAGAAAATGGTACGAAAGAAGTAGGGAAAATATATATTGATACCAAACTTATAATAAGAACCTCTGTAAAGAGTATTAATTAATATAGAATATGAATTTTCTTCTATAATTAGAAAGAGTGGTAATGTTATGATGATAAACAAAAAAAACCGCGAAAATAGAAGATTTAGGGCATTTAAATCATTTAAAATATAGAAATATATTTTTAATAAAAATACAAATAAATTTTAAGTTAAGAAAACACTATAATTAATAGGAAATAAAATAATTAGTGAAAAAAATCTTGATTATTTAAGTTATACCTATTATTATTAGTAATAGCGTTATATTCATAACTTAAAAGGAGGAACATAAAGAAAGTGGAAAAAGATCAAAAGAATAGGGTAGTTACTAAATATAACAAATATGTAACTATAATCATAATAGGTATTATAGCAGTTTTAATGTGTACATGGATATTTATTGAGAACCTTGGTGGGGGGGAATTCAATTTAGAAAATAGTACAAGTTATACTATTGAATCATTTGAGGCTACATTCGTTAATGATGATTGGAATGTTAGTGATACCTTGACTTTTGAAAACAAATTATTAAGTAATACAAGTGACTCATTAGAATTTGACAAGATTAATCTAAATAATATGGCTGCAAATCTACAACTTAAGATTAAGTTTGAAGGTTATCCTGAAATTGTTTTAGTTGCTGGTTATTTTGATGATTTATTTACGGGTAATATAAATATTAAATTAAAAGAAATTGAAGACGGTAATGTACATATTTTTATTAAAGCTAAAAACAGTATCTTTTCATCTACTATTAATGGATGCAAGGAAGACTATATCATATATGTAAAAGAAGGATATACTGAATAATCTTAAAATATTTGAAGTTTACTAAAAAAATGAAGAATCGAATAATTTATAAGGTAAAAGAGCCAATTGCAAGTAATTGGCTCTTTATTAATAATGTTCTATAAATATTACTTGTTTTAACCAATGAAATATATTAAAATAAGTAAAGATTATACAAAAGTAAAAATACCAAATGGAAAAGTAAAGGATGGTTAATCATGGCATATATTATTAATGGTAAAGAAATTTCTACAATATTGAAGGAAGAATTAAAAACAAAAGTAGATAAGTTAAAAGAAACTGGTACTATGATAACCTTAGCAGTGGTTCAAGTAGGAAGTGATAAAGCTTCTAGTGTTTATGTATCAAATAAGAAAAAAGCTTGTGAATACATTGGAATTGGATCTATTTCATATGAATTAGAAGAAAATACTACAGAAGTTGAACTATTAGATTTAATAGATGAATTAAATAATAGAGAT
>JAEWHU010000128.1 GCA_023387635.1 Bacillota bacterium | reverse complement strand
AGCAAGAGGTGTAGTAGATATATCTGTAATGAAAAAAGGATATACAACTAAAACTTTTACTATAAGAGTAACTAGTGCAGGTAAGATGCCAAATATAACTGTTAGCATTGGGGAATTAGAGCTTGTTAATGAAAAAATTAAAGATTCTATTTATTCAGTGTCTATTAAGAATAATGGTACAAGGACAGTTACTAAGGCTAAATATTATTATACCGTAACTATGACAGAAGATATTTTATCCGATGATGGGGTAATTGTTGACACAATAACTACACAGGAAAAGGTTTCATTTACAACAGGATACATTAAAGCAGGTAAGACTACGAAAGAATATCAATTAATTGCTCCTACAAGTGGAAAAATAGAGGATATTAAGTTAACTTACGTAAAAATATATTCAGGAAATTCACTTGTTACTTATGATGTATTAAAAAATAAATGTAAATTAGCATGGGGAGTAGAAGATATTACACCACCAGTAATCTCAGGTTTGGTAGAAGAAAATAGTTACTTTGGTAATGCTGTATATATGGTAATATATAAAGATAAGAAATATGATTTTTCTAGATATGTAACAGTATATGATGATAGGGATAATGACCTTACACTTACTGTGGATACTAGTAAAGTTGATTATGATAAAGATGGTATATATACTGTTACTTATTCTGCAGAAGATAATGCAGGAAATATAGGGACTGCTACTGGAAAAGTAGAAGTTAGAGTAGCTAAAAAAATAGATAAAATGGCAGATGAAGTATTAAGTAAGGTTGTCAAAGCTTCTATGACAGACAAAGAGAAAATCAAAGCTATTTATACTTATGTTAGAAAAAATTATTCTTATGTGGATCATTCAGATAAAACTAGCTGGGAGGATATGGCTGAGTACGGTTTAAGGTATAAATCAGGAGATTGTTTTGTATTTTATTCTGTTGCAAAGTTATTGCTAACTAGAACAGGAATACCTAATATAGAAGTTACTAGATTTGGTGGAGAAGGTAGGCATTGGTGGAACTTAATATATGTAGACGAAGGTTGGTATCATTACGATACATCACCAAGAAAGATACAAGCAACTTTTTGCATGGTAACAGATGAACAATTAACCGAATACTCTAAGTCATCTGGTAATTCACACACCTGGGATAGTAGTAAATATCCTGTTACTGCAACTAAGAAGATTAGTTTGGTAGAGATGGGGAAACGTTATTAGTTAATAATTTAATAGAGGCTTATCTCAAATAGTTATGTATGGGATAAGCCTCTATTTTTAGTTGATAAAAGTGTATATAATGAGTATTTTTGTGGACAAGGTAGAATTACAATGTATTCCTACTATTCTACAAGTGTATGATGAGAATTAAAGGTGTAATGAACCAGAGGAGGGAGTTAAAAATATTGATGAAACATAGCAAAAAGAAAAGAATATTAATTTAGAAAAATAGGAAAATTTTATGTGAATCGTCAAATTTTGATAAAGATATAGATTCAACAGCGGATATAGAATATGGAATTAATGCAGAAGAAGTTTAAATAGAAGTTAAAAATAGGGTCATATTAAATGATGTAAGTGATACTACAAAGGGCGTATCTATTTAGAGGAAAAATACTAGGGAAGTAGAAAGTGTAATCTGGGATATAGTACTAGTAATGATGAGAATAATAAAGAAAGCAAAATTAATATAAAAGATAATAGCAAGGAGGATGAAACTACAAAAGAGGGAATATAGACAAAACAAAAAATGATATTAAATAGGTAAATTCTACAAAAAACAGATAGGCCTTATAAAACCTTCTATAAGAGATTCAAAAAGTAAATTTCAATCCTTATTTATAAAAAAACTTGGAGGCACATAAATTCACTCCCTCCAAGTTTTTTAATACCAAGTTATATAATTGACTTACATATTATTTTGTAGATATTGTAGTATCAATAGCCGTATCTATGATTGTAATGTTACTTAGTATTTCCTCGCCTGCCTCTGATAAAGTATAATTATAGCTTACTATATTACCAATTGATATATCAGACAAGGAAGCGGATAGGATTTCACTATCAGTTTTAAAATTAACAATAGTACCATCAGTTACCGTTAATGTTTGCTCTGGCATTATATCATCAGAAGTAGATGAAGTAGAATCAGAAGCATTTGTATTAGTTTTATCAGATAATGTAGCTCCATTAGTGCTGATATCTGGAATTATACTTATAGTAGAACCATTTATTGCTGTGACTTCACCCATCATAGCAAAGGTTGGTTGTCCATCAAAAGATTCATTAACATCTTCTTTAGATATATCAGGAAGTGCCTCCGTAACTTCTCTGGTATTTTTAGTTAATTCTTCATCTGATATAACTGTAATTTCTATATTACTATCTAAATCGGAATTCGATGTGGTAGAACATCCTGTTATAAGACTTATGGTCATCAATGTGGAACATCCTATGAGTAATTTTTTGATTTTCATATATATTCCTACTTTCTATTTATTGATCTTATTATAATATATCACAATAATGTGATTAGTCTGTGATAAAAATGTTAAAATAATTTAGACTTGAAAGGATATGAAATGAAAAGTAAGAAATAATTTAGTTTGAGAGTAATTTAATATATAGAAAAGAGTTGGATATTAAACAATAGAATGTTTAATATCCAATCTTTTTAACATATAAAAAATTGCATCTTATACAATTTTTGTTTGATTTAATAGATTTAAGACAGGAATATTATAATTTAAAGCATTTAAGGTAGAATTATTTTGATTCTTATCCTCTTTCTTTTCACTATTTTCTTTGTTCATATATTTCATATATAATTCAATGAATTCTAAGTATTTATCATAACTAAATAAATCATCTAAGTTTTGTAATACATCAGTAGTCTCTTCATTATCAAGGGTAACTAAAGAAGTATTTGTGCCTATTAAACTTACATTTTTAGTGGTAGTGTTATTTGTATTGGTATATACAGAACTTGGAGTAGTAGGATTCTTTGTTGTCACAACACCAGTTTGTATATCAGTTTTTAGATAATTTAATATTTTTTTTACATAGTTTTGGGTTTCTTTAAAAGGAGGGATGCCACCATACTTAGCAACATTACCACTACCTGCATTATAAGCTGCTAGTGCAAGGCTAGTATCGCCATTATATTTATCAAGTAACTCTTTTATGTATTTAGCACCACCCATGATATTTTGTTCTGCATCGTAAGAATCTTTTACACCTAAATAGGTTGCAGTAGCAGGCATAAGTTGCATAATACCAACAGCACCACATCTTGAAACTACTTTTTCTCTAAAATCAGATTCAGCTTTACCAATAGACTTTAATAGATTAACTGGTACATCATATTTTTTAGCAGCAGCATTAAATATTTCATCTAAGCTTTTGGTTTCTCCTAAATAGGATGAAAAATTATTATTTGATGATTTTGATTTTACTAACGAATTATAGTTCAAATTTGTTTTATCTGTATTAATTATATTATTTACATTCGTCATATTAAACTCCCACATGCGTCTATGTACGCTTATCTAATTTCTAAGATTTCAAGTATATCAACCTAAAGTATTTATGTACATTTATTAATCATATTATGTAGTACTATATCATAAAAAAGCGAAGTATGCAATGTATAGATTGGTTTGTCATGTCAACATTGTAAAAATTTGTACAGATTTTACCGAAGTGTTTTTGATAATCATTCATTGATTTAGTGCTATTTATAATGAATCAAAATAATTTTGTTGATAATAATAATCATTATCAAGTATTGTCAGACAGAACGGAATGTGATAAGATAAGACTACAAATCAATAATGATTACTATTATTATATATAAATAAGGAGGTACTATTATGTCATTAATAGGAAAAGAAATAGCGGATTTTAAGGTGCAAGCATACCAAACAGGAGAGTTTAAAACAGTAACAAAAGCAGATGTATTAGGTAAATGGGCATTATTTTTCTTCTACCCAGCAGATTTTACTTTTGTTTGCCCAACAGAATTAGAGGATTTACAAAATAATTATGAAGAATTTAAAAAAATAGGTTGTGAAGTTTACTCCGTATCTTGTGATACTCATTTTGTTCATAAAGCATGGGCAGATACTTCAAAAACAATTAAAAAAATTCAGTATCCAATGTTAGCAGATCCAACTGGTGCACTTGCTAGAGATTTTGATGTTATGATTGAAGATGCTGGTTTAGCTGAAAGAGGTGCTTTTATCGTTAACCCAGAAGGTAAGATTGTAGTTTATGAAGTAAATGATGGTGGAATTGGTAGAAATGCAGAGGAATTGTTAAGAAAAGTACATGCATCACAGTTTGTAGCGGAACATGGCGACGAAGTGTGCCCAGCAAAATGGACTCCAGGAGCAGAAACCCTAAAACCAAGTTTAGACTTAGTAGGAATGATATAGGTAGCTTATGAATAACGTTTATGACATGATAATTATAGGCGGAGGCCCTGCAGGTCTTAGTGCAGGTATCTACGCTGCTAGAGCTAAGTATAAAGTTTTAATAATAGAAAAAAGTGACATAGGCGGACAAATAAGGCTAACTTCAGAAGTTGTTAATTATCCAGGAGTCGGTAAAATTTCTGGAAGCAAGTTATCAGAAAGTATGAAAAGACAAGCTGTATTTTTTGGTACGGAAATTATTAGTGCGAATGTGTCCAATGTAGATTTTAAAGATAAAATAAAAGTTATTAAAACAGATAAAGGTGATTTTAGAACATTTGGTGTTATTATTGCTACTGGGGCTAATCCAAGGATGATAGGTTTTAAGGGTGAAAAAGAATACAAAGGCAGAGGTGTTGCATATTGCGCCACTTGTGACGGTGAGTTTTTTACTGGCCTTGATGTATTTGTAATAGGTGCAGGTTTTGCAGCAGCAGAAGAAGCTATCTTCTTAACTAGATTTGCTAGAAAAGTTACTATAATAGCTAGAGAACCTGAATTCACTTGTGTAAAATCCATTGCAGATAAAGTTTTAGCTCACGATAAGATTGAAGTCAGATTTAATACGGAAGTAGAAGAAGTTGGTGGAGGAGTTAATCTAAAGTATGCCAATTTCATTAATAATGTCACGGGTGAAAGAACAAGATATCAAGTAGAAGATGAGAACTCTACTTTTGGTATTTTTGTTTTTGCAGGATATGTACCAGCTTCTGAATTAGTAAAAAGTCATGTAGAACTGGATAGACAAGGATACATTATAACGGATGAAAACCTGAAAACAAGTGTTAATGGAGTTTATGCTGCCGGTGATGTATGTATTAAGACTTTAAGGCAAGTAGTAACTGCAGTATCCGATGGTGCAATTGCCGCAACTAACTTAGAATCTTATGTGGAAGAATTAAGAGTTAAGCATGGTATTGTACGTGATGATATAGAAGATAGAAAAATGGAATTAGAAGAAGCCAGTCTAGAAGATGTTTATAAAGATGAAATTCATCCTGATGAATATACAAATGGATTAGCAGAAGAGGAAGAAAGCTTTATAACAAGTGATATGAGAAAGCAATTAGCTCCAATTTTTGCAAAGATGGAGAGAAAAGTAAAAGTAATCACTGTTGTGGATGATTCTAAGATATCTAAAGAAGTAGAAGGGTTTGCTGGTGAAGTTAAAACTTTATCAGATAAAATCCTAGTTGAAATATATAAAAAAGGCAGTAACAAGGAATTCGAAAATAAAATTAATTTATCATTATATCCAGCAATGCTTTTATGTAATGAGGAGAATGAATACTTAGGCGTTTCCTTTCATGGAGTTCCAGGTGGTCATGAGTTTAATTCCTTTATTATTGCAATATATAATGCAGCTGGTCCTGGGCAAGGGATAACTAAGGAAACTTTAGATAGAATTCATGCAATTGACAAAGAAGTTAACATAAAGATAGCAATATCCCTATCCTGTACTATGTGCCCTGAAGTAGTTATGGGAGCTCAAAGAATTGCGTTAGAAAATAAAAATGTAACAGCAAATATGTTAGATTTAGCACATTTTAATGATATCAAAACAAAATATAGTATTATGAGTGTGCCTTGCATGATTATTAATGATGAAGTAGTTTCTTTTGGTAGAAAATCCATCGATGATATTTTAGATGAAATTAATAAATAATATATAATACGAAAAGTGGCAGGAAAGTTAAGTAATATCAACTCCTGCCTCTTTTTTATATCCATTTAAAGATAACCGAAAAATGTGTTTCATTGTAGTATTTATAGATATGTGCTAAAATGGGAATATTGAATAGTAAAGTAAACAAAGTGAAGAACCATTGTAAAGTAATTACATGGACTAGAAAGGAACACTTATATTGAATCAAAAAAATCAAGTCCTTAAAAAATATTTTGGTTATGACAATTTTAGAGAGGGTCAAGATATATTAATTAATAGTATCTTAGAGGGGAAGGATACTCTTGGTATTATGCCAACTGGTGCAGGAAAATCATTATGCTATCAGATACCAGCATTAATGTTGGATGGAATCACCATTGTTATATCGCCACTTATATCTCTTATGAAAGATCAAGTTAGTACACTGAATCAAGCAGGTATTCATGCAGCATTCTTAAATAGTTCTCTAACTTATAATCAATATAGGCTCGCCTTAGAATATGCAAAGCAAGGTCGATATAAAATTATCTATGTAGCTCCAGAGAGATTAATGACAAAAGAGTTTCTAGATGTTTTCTTAGAATTAAATATATCTATGGTAAGCATTGATGAAGCACATTGCGTTTCTCAGTGGGGACAAGATTTTAGACCAAGCTATCTAAAAATAAATAATTTTATAGATATTCTACCTAAAAGACCAATTGTAAGTGCATTTACTGCGACAGCGACAAGTGAAGTAAAAGATGACATTATAGAGATACTAAGGTTACAAAATCCAACTACATTAACAACAGGTTTTGATCGAAGTAATTTATATTTTTCAGTGGAAAAGCCAAAGGATAAGTACGAATTTGTTCGAAATTATATACAAGATAATAGTGATAAATGTGGAATTATTTATTGTTTAACTAGAAAACATGTGGAAGAAGTATGTGAAAGACTATCCAGAGAAGGGATACTAGTTACAAGATATCATGCTGGTCTAAGTGATGAGGAACGTAGGAAGAATCAAAGTGATTTTACTTATGATATTAAACCAATTATGGTAGCTACAAATGCTTTTGGTATGGGGATTGATAAATCCAATGTAAGTTTTGTTATCCATTATAATATGCCTAAAAATATAGAAAGCTATTACCAAGAGGCTGGTAGAGCAGGTAGAGATGGTGAAGTGGCAGATTGTATCTTGCTATATGGTGGACAAGATGTAATAACAAATCAATTTTTTATTGACAACAATAATGATAATGAAGATATGGATTATGATACACTACAAATTATTAAGGAACGGGATAGGGAAAGACTAAAGAAGATGACCTTTTATTGTTCTACAAATGAATGTCTTCGTGAGTACATACTAAGATATTTTGGTGAATATGGAATTAATTATTGTGGGAATTGCTCTAATTGTTTAACACAGTATGAGGAAGTAGATGTATCGGACATAGCTTTTCATATAGTAAGTTGCGTAGAAAGTTGTAAACAAAGGTATGGAATTAATGTGATTTTGGAGACAGTACATGGTAGCACATCAAGTAAAATTCTAAAATATAAAATGAATGAAAATCCTAGCTATGGAAGCTTAGCCAAGGAGAGTATACTAAAGTTAAGGCAAGTGATGAATTATTTAATCATTAATGAATATCTTTTCTTAACCAATGATGAGTATGCAATATTAAAACTAACAGAAAAGTCACAAGATATTCTAGTAGGAATGAAGTATATAAGTGTTAAGATTGCTAAAGCATCTTCTAGGGAAAAGGAAGTTACCCAAACGGGTAAAAAGGTGAAACAAACAAAGATAATTGGCAGTGAGAATTACAGTGAAGAATTGTTTGAAGAGCTGAAAAAAGTACGTACTCAAATTGCTACAAAAGAGAAGATTCCTCCCTATATTGTTTTTTCTAATAAAACCTTAGCAAATATGGCAAGTATAAAGCCGACTACTAGAGAAGAAATGTTACAAGTATCTGGAGTTGGTGAAGTTAAATTTGAAAAATATGGAGAGCAGTTTATTAAATCAATTAAGGATTATATGAAATAATATATGCGTGCAAGGCACGCAGACGGGAGCAAAGTGAAGAAGAACACTTCACTTCCCCTTATTATTTAGCGTGCAAGGCACGCAGATTGGAGCCTAATATGAAATTATTTACGCCTTTTAGAATAAAAGAGTTAGAATTGAAAAATAGAATAGTTCTACCACCTATGTGCATGTATTGCGCTAGTACTTCTGGCTATATTAGTGATTTTCATAATATTCACTATGGGTCAAGAGCAGTTGGAGGGGTTGGACTTATAATAGTTGAAGCAACAGGCGTGTCTAGAGAGGGTAGGATATCTGATAATTGCCTTGGCATTTGGGAAGATGGTCATGTAGAAGGTCTTCAAAGATTGGTTAAGTTATGTAAACCTTATGGTGCTAAGATGGCAATTCAGTTAGGACATGCAGGGAGAAAATGTGGGGCAGATGTTGATGAGATATATGCACCTAGTGGTATACCATATAATGAAAAAAGTAGAATTCCTAAAACATTAAGTATTCAAGAGATTAAACAAATTACCTATGATTTTAGAGAAGCTGCAAGAAGAGCAGATGAAGCTGGCTTTGATGCTATTGAAATTCATGGTGCTCATGGATATTTAATCAGCGAATTTCTTTCACCATTAACGAATAAAAGAGAAGATGAATATGGTGGAAGTATAGAAAACAGAACTAGATTTTTAAAAGAGATATTACTAGAAATAAAAACTGTATGGCCAGAGGATAAGCCTATTTTACTACGAGTGTCAGCATCTGATTATACTCTTGGTGGTATGGATGTGGAACAAATGGCTAGTATTATAAAAGAAATACATCCACTAATTGATATTCTAGATGTAAGTTCAGGTGGGGTAGTACATGCTCCAATTCAAGTATATAATGGATATCAAGTGCAATTCTCTGAGTATTTAAAAAAAGAATGTAACATACCAACAATTGCAGTTGGACTTATTACAGAACCTAGTCTAGTGGAGGAAGTTTTAGAAAATGATAGAGCAGATCTTGTGGCTTTAGGTAGGGAATTACTAAGGAATCCTTATTGGGTACTTGATACAGCGCTAAAGAATAATATAAATTATGATTATCCAGAGCAATATAAGAGAGGCTTTTAACGATGTTAATCTTATGAAAATAGGAGTTATGTAATGTATTCTGATTAGAATATAACATAACTCCTACTTTTATATGCTTAGCTTCTTTTAATAAATTCATTACCACATTTACGACATCTTATTTGTATTTTACCTTTTCCCCTTGGAATTCGCATTTTTTGTTTACACTTTGGACATTTATATATGTGATATTGCTTACTTTGATTTATTTTTCTTTGTAGATTAGGAATTAAATGATTAACAAAACTAAAGTGTTTTAAGTACCATTGATTTTCCTTATACCGTTTTTGATGGTCTTTAGAAAAAATTCTAATATAAGATATAATAATTAATAATAAAGATAATAGATAAATTATATTATTAGGAAAAATACTTGCTATTAACATAGCAACTAGCCCAACAATCATCATAGCTTTTGATAATTGGTCTGTACCATATCGCCCTTGCATGAAACGAATAAATTTATCTTTCATAGTTGTCTCCCATCTCGTGATAGTATTATAACTGTTTCTATTGATTTTAAATTATACCCTAGTTATTAAAAAATACAATTACTTTTCATATTATTTAATTAATAATTCATACTTTGTTTATGATTGTCTTATTAGTGGAGAGTACCGCTACTTGTTTTAATATCCTCTTTGTTATGTGCGATAGCAGTTATAGCTAATTCAAGTCCCGTTACTATCATATCAAGTGACATAGAAGGCATGGCATCATTACGAGTTGACACTTGACTAGGAATGAATGGAACGTGAATAAATCCCCCACGAATATGATGAAAGGATTTATGTATATGATAGAGAATACCATACATAAGATGATTACATACAAAGGTTCCTGCGGTATAAGAAACAGAAGCTGGGATTCCATTTTCTCTCATATATGAAACCATGGCTTTTACGGGAAGGTTAGAAAAGTAAGCATTTTCGCCATCCATATATGTTGTAGTATCCATGGGTTGGTTGCCGCCATTATCAGGGATTCTTGCGTCATTTAGATTGATGGCAACTTTTTCTACGGTCATATGGCTACGACCACCAGCTTGGCCAACACATAAAACAATGTCTGGATTTTCTTTTATTATTTCATCATATACAGTATTTATGGATTGGTCAAATATAGTTGGTACAGTTAATTTTATTATAGAAGCTCCAGCTATGTTATCTTTTAACAAAGATACTGCAAGATGGGCTGGATTTATCGTTTCTCCTCCAAAGGGGTCAAATGCAGTTACAAGAATTTTCATAAAGGTCTCCAATCTAATGAGATATTGTAAATCTATTTTTATAGTGATTATATTACCTCTGTTTAGTATAATGTATTTTTAGTATGTTGCATATATATTTATAGATATAAATAGGGCAAAGTTAACGAAAGGTTTAATTAAAACTTACATTTTTATAAATATCATTTACTATAGTTAACAAATGTTTCAAGTTGTAGTATAATTATGGAAATGGATTGTTAGAGTGGCATTAGGGAGAAAGTTAGTGTCTATGCTGCGTCCATAAACTTGATAAGCGCAAAAAGCAGTGCAGAAATGAGGGGGAAATATGAAAAATTTGAAAAAAATTAGTGTACTATTTCTACTGTTCTTAGTTCTAAATGTCTTATATGCTTGTAGTAAGAAGGATTCGTCTAGTAATACATCATCCATGTTAGTTTCAACTCCTGAAAGTGTTATGATGGGAGATTATGGTGAGAATAAGGAAACTAGTTTGAACTTTACTCAAACTAGTAGTGATAATGTGGATGATGATAAATTAGAAGAACCTAGTATGAATACAAGTTCAAGTTCAGTTAGTTCCAATCGAAAATTAATTAGAAGAATTCAAATGTCAGTAGAAACACTTGAGTTTGATAATACAATGGATTTTATTATGGATGAAGTGAATAGACTTGGAGGTTATAGTGAAAGTTCTCATATTAATGGAAGCGGATATAATCATTCGGAAAGTAGATATGCATCCTTAACTTTACGAATTCCAAGTAATCAAGTTGAACAGTTATTAAGTCTTGTAGGTAAGCAAACAAATGTATTAAGTAAGAAAGAAACAACGGAAGATGTTACTCTAAGTTATGTGGATACAAAAAGTCGTGTAAAGTCTCTTGAAATTCAACAAGAAAGGTTATTAACTTTACTTGAAAAGTCAGATTCTCTCGATAATATTATTATGCTTGAGCAAAGGTTAAGTGAAGTAAGATATGAAATTGAAGAATATGCATCCAGGCTTCGTACCTATGATAATTTAGTGGAATATTCTACTTTATCAATAGATATAAGCGAAGTTAATAAAATTACACCCATAGAAACAAAAGGTATTATAGATAGAATGGGAACTGGTATTACTAAAAGCCTTGGCAATGTATATAATGGTATAATTAATTTTATTGTTTGGTTCGTAGTAAATATACCATATATAATTATATGGGTTGGAATAATATTTATAGGTTTTATTATTTATATAAAAATTAAAAGAGTACATATGAATACAATATTAAAAAATTCTGGGCATTTACCAGAGGTAAATAAAGAAACAAGTGATGAAGATAAAAAGTAACAAAGATAACTTAAAAGTAATAATAAAAATATAAAGAAGTACGTGAACACACGTAGATGGGAGTCAAATATGTATACAAAAGAGCAATTAAAAGAGCATTTAGAACTGTTAAAGATTGATAGAAAGGGAACTTTATTAGTCCATTCATCAATGAAAAGCATTGGTGATGTAATAGGAGGTGCAGATACCGTACTTGATGCATTAACTGAATATATGAGTGAAGGGTTATTGGTATTGCCAACTCACACTTGGTCTTATATTAATAGTAGCAATCCAGTATTTGATGAAGTTGAATCAAAGGTTTGTGTAGGTATATTACCTGAATTATTCAGACAAAGAGAAGGTGTTGTAAGATCATTGCATCCTACTCATTCTGTTGCAGCTCTAGGGAAAGATGCAGATGAATTTATAGCAGGAAGCGAAAAATATGATACCCCTTGTGCTAGACAATCCCCATGGGGTAAGTTACTAGATAGGAATGCAAGTGTTATGTTACTTGGTGTAGACCTTACAAGAAATACATTTATTCATGGCGTTGAGGAATGGTTAGATATAAAAGGAAGACTAACAGATGAACCAGAACAACTCTATGTAGTAACTAAAGATAAGAAGAAAATAAGTGTTCCACAAAGAAGACATCATGGAGATCATTGGTCGGAGTATTTTGGTAAAGTAGATGATTTCTTTTTAGAGCATAACGCAATGTACAAAGGGAAATTTGGTGATGCAACTGTTAGAATTTGTAGCACAAAAGAAACGACAAAGCTATTAGAAAAAATGCTTGCCATAAATCCTAATTTATTTTCTAACAATGAACCCTTGGAATATAACAGATATATATTTGATTAAATGAGAAAAACTCCCTTTATGGAAAAACAGCTTATTAGCAGCTTCCATAAAGGGAGTTTTAATTATTTCTTAACTAATTATCAATTAGAAACATTGGAAGGAATGAATTCGATTTAAATTTACTCTTTGGAATACCCATCCAAATCCCCACCATCTAAAACCGAACATAGTATCTCTAGAAATAAAGGTAGGGAAAAACCAAAAGTTATCTCCATTATTAAGCCATATATAAGTGTTTCTTCTTAAGCAAAATCTAAGACCACCTGTTCCGCCATGCATTGCTGGGGCAGGTGGAACAAAGTTTGGTGGAGCCATCTTTGGTCCAGGTTCCATCGGACCAGGGCCAGCGCCAGGAGGCATAGGAGGTCTAGGACCAGGACCAGGGCCAGTGCCAGGAGGCATAGGAGGTCTAGGACCGGGACCATGATTAGGCGGCCTATAGCCAGGAGTAAAATCAGGACCAGAAGGTCTATTATTGCGATTATTATTATTATCGTAATTCACGTTATAACCTCTACTTTGTATTTCACTATATAATTTATGCTTATTATATTAAAAAGTGTATAATCTTTATTATAATTTTAAGGACAGTAGAGGTAAAACAATTAGTGATAAATTTCAATGTATTTTTACTTATTGTTCATCTTCAACCATACGATATCCAACACCAACTTCAGTAAATATGTATTTAGGATCTGCAGGGTTTGATTCAATTTTTCGCCTTATATTCGCCATATTTACACGTAGAATCTGATTATCTTTAACAGCATATGGCCCCCATATATTAGTTAACATATAGTCATAGGTTAAAACTTTACCAGCATTTTTAGCTAATAGAGTAATTAACTTGTATTCAATTTGTGTCAAATGTATCTCTTTGTTTTCAAGGGTAATACTACGTTTTTCAAAGTTAATTTTTAATCCATTCACATGATAGATATTTTGTTCCTTCGTACTTAAGGTTGTTTTTAAACTGTGACGCATAGCAGTTCTTATTCTTGCAAGAAGTTCAGAACTTCCAAAGGGCTTCGTAAGATAATCATCAGCACCAGAGTCAAGGGCTTCAACTTTATCTTCTTCATCGTGTCTAGCAGATATTACAATGATTGGTATGGATGACCAGTTTCTGATTTCTTTTATTACATCAATACCATCCATGTCAGGAAGGCCAAGATCTAGTAACACTACATCAGGACAATAGGAAGTTATAAGTGATATAGCTTCTTTTCCAGTTCCACTTTTAACAACCTTATATTCCTTTGTTTTTAAAGTTGTGGCAATAAAGTTACATATAGAAACTTCATCCTCGACAATTAAAATTAAACCTTTATTACTCAATATTTGTTCCTCCTTTTATTGGTAGACAAAATGTAAAGATGGCTCCATCATTTAATCCATTTCTTGCAGTTATTGTACCACCGTGGGCAGAAATAATAGTTTTACATATGGTTAAGCCGATTCCGCATCCTTTAGAAGAGTCACTTGTACCACTTGGTGTAGCATTAAAACCATCGAAAATATAATCAATGTGGTTAACCGGTAGACCTTTGCCATGATCAATTATTTGAAATACTACCATAGTTTTTTCTTTTGTCACTTTAAACTCTACTGGAAGAGAGGAATTTGAATGCTTAATGGCATTCTCAATTAAATTAATAATTACTTGTTCAATTAAAGTGGCATCCATAGGTATTAATAGAAAATCTTTTGGAATCACAACTTGTATTTTAGCGTCTTTGTATCTCTTTTTAACTCTTGATATGGATTCAGAAACTATTTCTTCTAAAGGCTCGAGTGTTTTTTTTACAGTGGAACCATCTTCTCTGATTCTAGTAACAGAGAGCAAGTTTTCTACCATATTAAGTAACCAGTTAGAGTCCTCATAGATATATGTAATTAATTTTAACTGGTCTTTTTTTTGTAGCGTATCTAAATTACCTGCAAGGGTTTCACTTGCACCTATCATCCCTGTAAGAGGAGTTCTAAGGTCATGGGATACTGCACGTAGCAAATTAGCCCTCATTTTTTCTTTTTCTGCTTCTACCATCATGCGATGCTGATTATCACTTAAATATTGTCTTTCTAATGCCATAGCTGCTTGAGACATCATAAGTGAAATATATGTTATAGTATTATCACTTAACGACATCCCGTCTGGGCAGTAAATGCCAATAACTCCCCATACCTTATGATGGGATATAAAAGGAAGGTAGATAGAACTAGAATTCCCACAAAAGTTTGTACCCACCCCAGCACGCTTTTTGTTCTCAAAAACCCAATTAGCAATAAATTTCTCGTGATAGGAATTTAGAATGACTTCGTGGTCTAGATCCATGCTCTTAATAATACCTTTATCACCTAACTGTGGTGAACGAAAATAAAACACAACCGTATTTCCAGTTAATTTTTGTACATAATCCAGTGTTAATTCACCGATATAAGCTAGTCCATTGGCAGATAATAGTTTAGTATTAATATCGTTTAATCTATTTGTTTTTCCTATTAACTCATAAGCTTCCTTTTCACGTTTTTTTGTACGAGCAGTTAGTCCACTTGTAATAATGGTGATAATTAACATGCTAAAAAATGTTAAAGGGTAACCATTTTTCATGAAATCAAGTTCATATAGTGGATATGTAAATAAATAATTATTACATGTAACACTTAATAGGGCACTTATTATTCCATAGAAATATCCAGGTGAGTATATTGATATAATGATAATAGCCAAAATATAAATAATAGATACATTACTATAATTATAAGTTATACATACATAAAGATAAGATAAAAAAGTTGCAAGTAATAAAATAAGCAACATCTTAATAAAATTCATAAAATTGGTAAATATAGAGGTAGTATAGTTCATAATAATAACCGTGCCTTTCTAAAAGTCTGGCGACTCTGCGCCAGGCGCAAATCGCCTTCTCCTTAGTAGTTTAAATTTATCCTTTTACTGTATAGTAGGAAAAGGCATGAGTGATGTAGCTTTACGGAACCTTACATCCACTTTAGCTGAGTTGATTATACTACAAGTTAAAATAGAAAAATAGTACTATGTAAAGATTATGTTAAGAATGTTAAAGGGATATTGAATGTAAGTAAAGTTCATGTTAACATTTACCTGTATGTGTAAAAAAATGAAAGATATTTAGGAGGAAATATTATGACTATTAGTTTGGCCGATTTTTTGCACCAATTAGTTTCTAATCCAGCACTTGCTATAACAGTAATACTTGTATTAGGTGTTATATTAGTGAATGGTTGGACGGATGCACCAAATGCAATTGCAACATGTGTATCAACTCGTTCTATAAGTGCTAAAAATGCCATCATAATGGCTGCGATTTTTAATTTTCTTGGTGTTTTAGTTATGACAATGGTGAACGCAACTGTTGCTCAGACAATATATAACATGGTTGACTTTAGTGGTGATTCTAAGAATTCACTGATTGCGTTATGTGCTGCATTGTTTGCAATTGTAATATGGGCAACCGCTGCATGGGCTTTTGGGATACCAACCAGTGAAAGTCACGCATTAATTGCAGGTATTTCAGGAGCTGCGGTAGCACTTCAAGGTGGGTTATCCGGTATTAATGGAAGCGAATGGATGAAAGTAATTTATGGATTGTTTATTTCAACGATTTTAGGATTTGGTCTAGGTTATATTGTGACTAAATTGATCGAAAAAATCTGTAAAAATATGGACAGACGTAAAACAAAAGGATTTTTTCAGAAGACACAAATAGTTGGTGGTGCTGCTATGGCGTTCATGCATGGTGCACAAGATGGGCAAAAGTTTATGGGTGTATTTATGCTTGGTATTTTCTTAGCTAATGGCCAATCAGATGTTACAAGTTTTCATATTCCTGTATGGTTAATGATTTTATGTTCTGCAGTCATGGCACTTGGAACTAGCATTGGTGGATATCGTATTATAAAGACGGTTGGTATGGGAATGGTTAAATTAGATACTTATCAAGGTGTTGCCGCAGATACAGCAGCAGCAGCTAGTTTGTTAGTTGCATCCGTACTTAGTTTACCAGTTAGTACTACTCATACAAAGACAACGTCAATCATGGGTGTTGGTGCCTCAAAACGTTTATCATCTGTAAACTGGTCAATTGTAAAAGAAATGGTATTTGCATGGGTACTTACTTTTCCAGGTTGTGGTGTTGTTGGTTATTTAATGGCATACATTTTTATGAGATTATTTTAGTAAATAAAAATATTTTTTTAGATAAGTACATAAACAAATTAGAGTAAACTACTATAGTAGTTATTGTATTTATTTTATATATAAAAACAAGAAACAATTATTTAATAGAAGTATAAAATAACTTTAGATGATTAGTAAAGGAAGGATAAAATAATGAAAAACAGTAAAGATTATAATTATTTTGAAGCATTTGTAAACTTATCCAAGTTTTCTCTTAAGTCAGCAGAAATTTTAAATAAAACTCTACGTGAATTTAATCCTAGTGAAATAGAAACAAAAATTAGAGAAATGCATAATATTGAACATTCTGCAGACGTAGCAAAACATGATATGTTAAATCGTCTTATGAAAGAATTCTTGCCACCAATTGAAAGAGAAGATATTACAAGTTTATCACAAAAGATTGATGATGTAACGGATGCAGTGGAAGATGTTCTAATTTATATTCATATATTTAATGTACAAAAAATTCGTCCAGAAATTAGCAAATTTACAGAACTTATAATGGAATGTTGTAAATCTGTAGATGTAGCACTAAATGAATTCCAAAACTTTAGGAAATCCAAAAAACTTCATTCTATCATTGTAGAAATTAACCGTTTAGAAGAAGAAGGGGATGCTTTATATGTTAATGGAGTACGTAATTTATTTAGAACGTCAAAAGATCCATTAGAAATTATGGTATGGACAGAGATTTATCATCGTCTTGAAAGATGTTGTGATGCATGTGAAGATGTAGCAAATGACATTGAAAATATAGTTATGAAGAATTCTTAAAAATTCTTAAATTTAAGATCTCTCTAGGAAATCATATAGATATTAATAGATAATTATGTTATTATAAAAATAATATAATAAAAAACTATATAATAGAAAGTGGGATTTTATATGAACTTAGAAAAACAAAAAGCATTTATAGTTCACGTAATTTTTATAGCATTCATAATTATTTTAATATTCACTAGCTTTAAGTTTTTCTTACCTATTATAATGCCTTTTGTTATAGGTTTTATGGTAGCTATGTTATTACGAAAAATTATTGACTATATTAATGTAAAAACAAAAATAAAGCGTTCCATAGTATCGATTATATTATTGTTATTATTCTATAGTACGATAGTTGTATTAATTTTATTTTTTAGTGCTAGAATTTTTGAATTCCTGAAAGATAATGTAGTAAAGTTACCTAAATTTTATATTGAAACCATAGAACCTGCATTAGACAGTGTAGTAAGTGATATTCTTATCAGATTTCCAGAGATTGAACAGTATCTAGAGACTATTTATGACACCGTTAGTGAGTCAATTTTTACTTTCTTAACGTCGGCATCAACATATGCATTAGGTATTGTTACGGGATTTGCAGGTCAGATTCCATCAATTATTATTAAATTAATTTTTACTATTGTTGCTTCTTTCTTCTTTACCATAGATTTTCATACTATAACTGATTTTGTATTAAGACAGTTTCCAGATGAAAAGAAAAAAATGATTCTTAACGTAAAAGATAATACAATTGGAACCATTGGTAAATTCATAAAAGCGTATACAGCATTGATTAGTATTACATTTATTGAATTGTTTTTAGGATTTCTAATATTAAGAATACCAAATGCTTTTGTTTTAGCCATTATAATTGCAATAGTAGATGTTTTACCAGTACTTGGTACGGGAGCAGTATTACTACCATGGAGTATAATTGCATTTATACTTGGTAATAATTTTATGGGATTAGGAATCTTAATATTGTATGTTATTATTACGGCAGTTAGACAGTCATTAGAACCTAAAATTGTAGGCCAACAAATTGGATTACATCCAATAGTTACCCTACTCTGTATGTTTATCGGAGCCCAACTTTTAGGAGTAGTTGGATTACTACTTTTACCAGTAACGGCTACCATAGTAAAAAAATTAAATGATGAAGGAACCATTCATTGGTTTAAGTAAATGAAGTCCACAAGATATTTCTTGTGGATTTTTTTTACAAATAAGAACTTGTAAATATTATTATATTAAGCTATAGTTATATATTATGGATAAAAATGAAAGGAATAGGTATTGCGATGAATAACTATTCAGGAACAGCAGGACGTATACTAAATGAAATTAATAAAGTAATTATAGGTAAAGAAGATATTGTTGTAAAGGTTTTAACAGCAATATTAGCCAAAGGGCATATTCTAATTGAGGACATACCAGGGGTTGGGAAAACCACTTTAGCTTTAGCTTTTTCTAAGGTTATGGCTTTAGAACATGGTAGGTTACAGTTTACACCCGATGTATTGCCAACTGATGTAATAGGATATCATATATTAAATAAGGAAGGCGAAGAAGGTCAATATAAGTCAGGTCCAATTATGTGTAATTTATTTTTAGCAGATGAAATAAATCGTACTTCATCAAAAACACAGTCTGCACTGCTAGAAGTTATGGAGGAAGGAAATGTTACGGTGGATGGTATTACTAGACCAGTACCAAAGCCTTTTACTGTAATAGCTACTCAAAATCCAATTGGGTCCATTGGTACTCATTCATTGCCAGAGTCACAACTTGACCGGTTTATGATAAGATTAACAATCGGTTACCCAGATATAAGAAGTGAAGTTAATCTTTTAAAAGATAGGCAAAGAATTAATCCTCTTGATTTAATAAAGCCTGTTGCTTATAAAAGAGATCTTTTGCATATGCAAGAGATGGTAGAAGAAATATATATACATGATAGTGTCTATGAATATATTGCTAGTTTAGTAATGCAAACAAGAATTCATCCATTAATTCAATTAGGAGTTAGTCCAAGGGGAACCATAGCAATAACTAATATGGCTAAGGCAAATGCCTTTTTAAATAATAGAGATTACGTGATTCCGGATGATATTAGAAGTGTTTTTCATGATGTAGCCGCACATCGAATACTATTAAAAGCGAAAGCTAGAGTAAATAATGTAACAACCAACGATTTAATTGATAATATACTACGACAAGTACACGTACCTAAAGCTATATAGTAATAGGTCAGAAACTGTATTTTTGAAGTAGTTAAGCGAATATTTGGTATCCGCTTTGACATGAAAGGCATGGTTTGACATGTTAAAAAATAAACTTATTTATTTATGCAGCCTTATATTAATAGGTACATTGGCTATTTTATATAACGAATATTATACAGGTGTTATATTCATAGTATGGCTAGTAATACCTCCTATTCTTTTCATTATACTAGTGATAACTTGGAATAATGTAAAAGTAAAATTTGTAACCAATTCATCTGTGGTAAATAAAGATGAATTTTTTGATATTAGTATAATAATTAAAAATAAATCACTATTACCAGTATCAAGAATGGATATATTATTAGCGTATGGTAATCAATATGGTAATGATACAATTAAAGAAAAAATTCAGATATCTATGGACAAGCTATGCAAGCAGGAAGTATCTACTAGAGTATCATCCTCCTACTGTGGCAATCTAACATTTCAATTAAAAACCATTAAGGTATATGATTTTTTTCATATGTTTAATTTGACAAAAAGACTAAGTAAAAGTATAACTATTTCCGTTCTACCTATTTGTTATTCTCTAGAAGATTTTATAACGGAAAATGTTACTTTTTTAAGTGATAGTAATGAATTCTCACCTTATAAAAGCGGAGATGATCCAAGCGAAGTATTTCAAATAAGAGAATATAGAGAAGGGGATAAGACTAGTCGCATTCATCGGAAATTGAGTTATAAATATAATGAAATGATGATGAAAGAATATAGTTATCCAATTAATACAAAGATATTAACATTAATAGATTTATATTGTGGAGAAAACAAAGGTAATAAAATTGAAATTGTGGATAGTTTATTACATGTACTGATGTCAGTTTCCATGTTAGGTGTTGTAAATAATTATAAACAAAGTGTATTTTATAAAATGAATGGTCTAGATTGTATGGAAAAGGGTATATCGAGTGAAAGTGAAATATATGAATTATTTGAAAGCTTATATGCTTTAGATATACCAAAGGATTTCAACTCTGTAGTGCCATTACATTTGGATTATAATTCAAATGAGAGATATAGCCACATGACGCTAATTTGTTACTCCATTGATACTGAGGGAATTATAAAATGGATTAATGCACATCAAGGAACTATGACAACTGTAATGTATGTAAATTATCTAGATATCAACCCGATTGCAGAAGAAGATAAATCATTATTAGAAAGTTTAAATATTAATATATTTGAAATAGATATTAGAAATATGAAAGATAATTTAGATACATTAATTTAAAAATAGAAATAGAAGCAAAGCGGACCTAGAATATCCGTTTTTAATAAAGGGAGTGATTTAGTTGTTTCACAGAGCAAATAAAGATAATAATATGGGAATCCATTTTGCTAAACAAAATAGAATAACATCATCAAATTCCTTAAAGGTCACGTATCCATTAAGAATATTTCAAGTTATATTAATTCTATTTGGGGTCTTTGGCCCTATTTATGGATTTATAAGTGGACTTGATATTGATGTTATTAATAATTTAGTAATAGCAGCCATACTTCTATCATCTTTCTATTATATCTTCATATTTCTATTTCCTAGGTTATTAAAATATACGTTAACGGCTACTGTGATTTTGTATTTCATTGCCGTCTATGAATTTCTTGATGAAATAAGAAATGGATTTTGGCACATTGAAAACTATTGCATCTATTATATAAATAGATATTATAATTTAAAATTATATCCTTTTGTAGTTGGGAAGCATGATAAAGAAATGGTTGTATCCATATTTATTATATTTGTAATAATGGTTTTTACTGGGTTAGCTAGTAGTGTAATAGTATATAATTATTTTGGTGGTGCATACATTATATTATCGGCAATTCTAATTATATTTCCTCTAACTCTTGGTTTGATCCCAGGAAAGCTGCCTTTAGCTCTCTATCTAATATTTTTGATCTGTATTATTGGTATGAGTAAGTTTACTACAAGATACAGCGTAAGTAGCATAAGAAAAAGTCATAAAAAGCAATGGAAACGAAATGTTGTTTTAGAAAATAAATTTCGATATATTATTGGATTAAAAGTAGGAATTGTTCTTAGTATTATGCTAACACTCCTGTTTTTAATTGTACCTCTCCTATTTTCTACAAAAAGTTATGAAGCTCTTAATCTGGGGGATAAGAAAACTAAATTGCAAAACAAACTACAGAATTTTTCTATAGAAGAAACTACCAATAAAATATCTACAAGTGACTTTATTCAGTGGTCTCCTTTTTCTACAAGTAAAAGTTATGGCGGTCTTAGTGGAGGTGAACTTGGAAAAGAGGGAGAAGTAACATTTGATAATAAAACTGTTTTAAAAGTAGAAATGCCAGCATCAAGTTCTCCAGTATATTTAAAGGGATATGTTGGGAGTGTGTATACTGGTGATAGGTGGGAGTCATTAAGTGAAGAAGATGAATCAATTTACAATGAATTAGTAGAGAGTTTCCGCAATAATAATTTTACAGTAGGAAATCAAAGCTCATATTTTCTATCCCTTATTAATAAATTAGATGCTAAAACATATAAGGAACTTAAATTTAGTGAAAATAGTATGAAAGTTACTAATGTAAGGAGTAATAAAAAATATAGTTATGCGCCCTATAATACTTTATTTGATACTAATACAATGAACGTATTAAATCCCCTTTATGTTTCTCCGAATGTAGAGAATGAGATAGGATCCTTTGAGTATTATACAAATTACTCCGACATATTAGGCTTTAACGAAAATGATGAGTTTATAAAATGTTTAAGTTATTATAAAGCTTTTACTAGAGATATCCAAACAGGGGAACATTTAAATACATTAAATCAGTTAATGCAATATAGAGAAAGTGAAATGAATTATCGTAACTTTGTTTACTCCACATATACAAAGGTTTCAGATAAGGTCCCAACTAGACTAATCCGTGATTTTGGAGACGATATGTATAGCCAGAATGGTATTAGAATAGAAGGGAAGGAGCTTAAAGATTATTTAGTGAAAGTAGCTAATTTTTTAGAGAAGAATACATCATATAGCTTAAAACCAGGACCTTTACCGAAAGGTAAAGATTATATTGAGTATTTTCTTTACGAAAATAAAGTAGGTTATTGTGCTCATTACGCTTCAGCTGCTACTGTCATGTTAAGAATTATGGGGGTTCCAGCTAGATACGTAGAAGGATATATAGTAAAGGATTCTAACATCTTAGCTGGTAAAGAAGTTGGTAGTGTTAATGAACAAATAAGAGGTGAAGAGCATGAGTATAGTACATCAATAAAAGAAGTAAAGGTACTTGATGCCAATGCTCATGCGTGGGTGGAGGTTTACATTGATGGTTTTGGATTTGTTCCTGTAGAGTTTACAGTGGGTTATACACCTACTACCAATGGAGAACTTAATCCTGCAATAACTAACCAGATACATCCCACCAATATACCTAGTACTTCAAGTCCTATTGAAAATAATGGGGAGAATCAAAGTAATGTTTCACCTACGGTTACTCTAGCGCCAACAAAAACGCCTAATAATAACGAAACCTTAGGAAATGATTTGGACTCAACAAATTCAGAGGGTAATGGTGATATAGGAGACACTATAAACAATGGAGAGACGTCTGAATTAGCATATGGGAATCCGAAGTTCATTTATTTAATGAAGTTCATAATGATTATATTTAGAGTTATATTTGTGATAGTTCTATTTGCCTCGGTAGTCGTGGTAAGATGGTTCTATATTACTTATACAAATAAAAGAAAATTAAAAAGTAATAACACTGATAAAGTAGTTCTTCTACGTTATAAAGAATTATTAAGAATACTATCTTTTTATGGATTTGAGATAAACCATGCACTAAATTATCAGATTGCAGCAAAGGAAGTAGAAGAAAAATGTAAATTGCTTAAGGAGGGAGAACTAGAGGAATTCATGGCAATTGCTTTAAAAGCAAAATTTGGACCTAATAGGATAAGTGAAGAGGAAGCGGGAAAGATAGAGCTATATTATAAAGAATGCATTGATTCAATGTATAGCAATAGTTCATTTGTGGTAAAGCTTTATATAAAGTATTTTAAAGTTTTTCTACTAGAATAAAAGCAAAAACTTATTTCATCCTTAAGAAACTATTATTTCAAGAATATGAAATTAATATTTCGAGAGCATGAAATTAATATTTCGAGAAGATGAAATATGTGCTATAATTAATTTATAGAAAGTAAAAATTCTATTTATATATTAACCCACAATCCTTAACGAAGAAAGGCGAGGTGTTGTTATGAATAAAGTTATTACTATAAGTAGGCAATATGGAAGTGGTGGTAAAGAAATTGGTGAGAAACTTGCAAAAAAATTAGGCATACCTTTCTACGACAATGAGTTAATAGATAGGGCAGCAAAAGAGAGTGGATTTTCTGCAAAAGCATTTGAAAATGTAGAAAGTAAAGCAACGAATAGTTTACTATATTCTATTGCCATGGGAATGAATTCATATGGGAACCAAGAGTTAGGTTTTGCACACTTATCACTTGATGATAGAATCTATTTGGCTCAAGCAGATATTATACGTAAGGTAGCAGAAGAAGGACCATGTGTTATTGTAGGTAGATGTGCTGATTACGTACTAAAAGAACATAAAGGAGTAGTTAATGTTTTTATATGGGCTGAGTTAGAATATAGAATTGATAGAGCTATTAGACTTGAGAATCTTTCACCAATAAAGGCGGAAGAAAATGTATTAAAATATGATAAGAGAAGAGCAAATTACTATAATTATCATGCCAATGGTAAGTGGGGTAGAGCTGATAATTACCATCTTTGCCTAAGAAGTGATGATTTAGGAATTGATAATGTTGTAGAATGTATAGCAGAGTATGTTCTAAGAAGTGGTAAGAATAGATAACTTTTTAAAGTCCAGAATAAAGTTAACATATTATCCAAAAAGAGATAGTGTGATTACAGTTTTAAAACATTTAGGTAACGATACATGTTAGTTAGTATCGTTACCTTTAGAATAATAAGGAGTATATATGAAGTGGAATAAGAAAGCAAATGAAAAATATACAACGATAGCTATATATGTAATTATAACTGCCATAGTTATCTATTGCCTCAGTTTGGTGGCTAGAAATGCGCCCATAATATTTGGTGAAATTATGGCAAGGATAAGGTGGGTAATGAAAGTCACAAAACCAATTGTACTCGGTTTTGTTTTTGCATATTTACTAAATCCAATTGTTAACTTTTTTGAAATTCAATATAAAAAATTCAGCATTAGAAAGAGACCATTAAAAAAATGTAGAGCATGGGCAGTATTTACAACTATATTAATTGTGATTTTATTTGTATCAGGTATAATCTCCTTACTTGTTTTTACCGTTACGGATCAACTACGATTAGCCAATTTTGATGATATATTTGTACTAGCAGAGACTTACAAAGTATATTTTGATAATTTTTATAATTCAGTAATGGAAAAGCTAAGTGATTTGAATATTCAATCAGAAGAATTTGCGAATTATATTAATACTGCAACAACATACTTTTTAAATACCTTAAAAGCAATGGTGGCAACTGCTGTATCATCAGTAACCAATATTTCCTCCTATTTTACAACTTTTATATTTGCATTTATTATTAGTATATATTTTATGATAGATGGTGAATTAATTAAAGAATCTATTAATAAAGTAGGTAGAGCTTTATTAAATGATAAATGGAATAGAAGAATACATGGATTTATTATAGATGCAGATACTGTTTTTTCAGGTTATGTAAGAGGTCAATTAATGGATGCTCTTGTTATGATGGGTGCTATTAGTTTATCTTTATCTATAATTGGTGTTAAATTCGGATTAATTATTGGCGTTCTAGCTGGTATAGGTAATTTGATTCCATATTGTGGACCTTTTGTGGCTTATGCGGCAACTATATTAGTATGCCTTTTAAATGGACAATACAAAGAATTAGTGATAGCTTTAATTGTTTTACTAATCGTACAAACAATTGATGGGAATGTGATTGCTCCAAAATTATTAAGTAATAGTATAGAGATACATCCAGTTTTAGTAATTATATTTTTAATTTTTGGTAATGCTATCGGTGGATTATTAGGTATGCTTTTAGCTGTTCCTGTAGGTGCCTTAATAAAATTGTTATTTGTTCGATTTATAGATAACAAATTAGCAAAGAAAATGGAGTTAGAAAAGAGAAATTTGGATAAGATGTCATAATTTAGCAAAATGTCAGAAAATCGTAAGAAATAATATATTCTTTAATTAAGATATTTGGAGTAGTATTATTTAAATACGATTATGTAAAGGAAGGTGTGAGGGTGGAGAGTACCTTAGAAAAGATAATTCAAGTTCAAAATGTTAAAAAGATCTACCGTATGGGTAGTGAGACAATATATGCGGTGGATGAGGTTAGTTTTGATATTTTAAAAGGTGAATTTTGTTGCCTGCTTGGAACATCAGGTTCAGGAAAGTCAACTTTATTAAACTTGATGGCTGGTATTGAAAAAATATCTGGCGGGCAAATTATAATAAAGGGCAAAAAAATTCATAAAATGAGCGAAAATAGCCTGGCTAGATTCAGGCAACGATATTTAGGATTTGTATTTCAATCATATAATTTAATGGGGACCATGACAGCTCTTGAGAATGTGGAGTTTCCATTAGTCTTTAAGCGAATTCCCATTAAGAGAAGAAAAAGAATGGCAAAAGATATGCTAGATAAGGTTGGATTATCCTCTAGACTTTCTCATAAGCCTAAAGAAATGAGTGGTGGGCAGCAGCAAAGAGTTGGTATTGCTAGGGCTTTTGTTGCAAACCCAGAGATAGTATTTGCAGATGAACCAACAGGTAATCTTGATACAAAAACAGCTATGGATGTTATGAAATTAATAAAATCCATAGCAAAAGAAAATAATCAAACTATCGTTATGGTTACTCACGATAGAAGATTAGCTGAATTTGCTGATAGGATAATTCATATACTAGATGGAAAAATTCAAAATATTGAAGTTGTAAATGATATTACGGCAAAAACAGAATTAGAGAATGAGCAAGAACCAAGTATACAAGAAGCCTAAATTGGTATGAAGAATGAATCATATCAATTAATAGTCAATGACTTGGGACTTAATACATAGCTTTTAAGCAATATAGTTATATATTTTAAATAAGAATGGACTGGCTGAAAAAATAGAGATAAGAAAAATTAATAGGAAGATGAGGGAAGATGTATGAAAAAGTTTAAAATGCTATTCACCACAATATTAATAAGTGCTTTAATATTAGGTAATGTAGCAGGAAGTATTAGTGTAAAGGCAGCATTTGGAATTAATTTTGTAGGTGTAGTAGATGATATTATCGGTGTTCCAGGTGAAACTACACATGTAAAACTTCCAGTAAGAGCAGTAGGTGATTATATTCAAGAACCTAAGATTACAGTGAATACAGATGAAATGCCATTTACGGTATCAAAGATTACATATAATGACGGAACTTCTAATCAACAATCATTAGGTATATCGTACATAACTACTACATATATAGAATTTGATATAAAGTTAAAAGAAACAGCACCAATTGGTAAATATAAGTTGGATATTTCAGTAGAATTTTTAGCATCAACCAGTAATTCAGTTGAAATGCAAACTTTAAAATTACCAAGTCTATACTTAATAAATGAGATAGAAAAAGAGCCAGTACAATTCACCGTTGATAATATTACTATGGAGAATGCAATAAAAGGAAATGATACAGAATTAAGTTTTATTATTAAAAATGAAGGTGAAATTTCTGCGAGAACCGCTTATTTTAGTATTGAAGGTTATGAAGCTGCTGGAATTATACCTAAGTATTCAAAATTAACACAAGAAGTTGGGGTTGACGGTAAATTACAGCCAGGTGGAATTCATCATGTTAAACTACCTGTCACCATATCAACAGGAGCTACACCAGGAAATAAAACTTTAACAGTTAATTTTGAGTATAAGGATATTGATGGAAATCCATTTAAACATTCAGTAAAAATCTATGTGAATGTAGAAGACAATGAGCTTGCACCAAAGATTGAAGTTGAGAGTGTTAAGTATGCAAGTGAATTAAAAACAGGTGATATGTTTAATCTAGTTGTCACTCTTCGCAACGCTGGATTAACTTTAGCAAATGATATTCATATTGATCTAGAAGGTCTTGGGGTAGAAAGCTTTATTGAAAATTATACATCTGAAACAATAGATGGTGGAGATCTTGATAAGGGTGATAAACTTGATATTAAAATACCTTTAATTGTATCAAAAGAAGCATCAGGTGGATTAAAGAAATTAGATATAAAAGTTGATTATAAAGATGAAGGTAATGTTGATTATAAAGCGGCTACTACAGTTTATCTAGATGTTGTTGCAGCGGATGGCGTAACAGCAGAGGGTAAACCTAATATAGTAGTAGGTAATGTAGCTCAAAGTCCTAATGCACCAAATGCAGGTGCAAGAGTTGACATTTCTTTTGATCTTGAAAATAAAAGTAAAATTGATATTAGTGAAATAAAGTTAGGTGTTACTAATCTTACAGCTAGCAACTTTAGCCCTGTTAATTTAGAACCATACCAATATATTGAAAAATTAGAGGGTGGTAAAAAAGCTAGAATTACAATTCCACTAACTATCTCTAATTCCATTCCTGAAGGAATGAATAGTCTTGAAGTAAGTTATGAATACAAAGATGCAAATGGAAAAGAATGGACGGACAAAGCTACTTTATACGTACTTGATATTATGAACAATGCAAACGCAAGTAAACCTAAATTAATGATAAGCAATTTTTCTACAGATATAGAAGAACTAAGAGCTGGAAGTGTATTTAACTTTAACTACGAAATTAAGAATACACATTCAAACATTAATGCAAAAAATATTAAGATTACTATAACACAAGCAGAAAATATATTTAGTGTTACAAAAGGTAGCAATACTTCTTACGTAACTCGTATTGGAGCAGGTGAAGTGGTAGAAAATTCTATCGAGTTAAAGGTTAAGTCAGATGCAACTACAAAAGCATATCCAATTGATATTACTATAGAATATGAATATGATGGAGCAGAAGCGAATCCAACAACCGGTGAGGTAGGAGAAACAGTAAAAGAAACCATTAATCTTCAAGCTATAGAAAATACAAGACCAGTAGTTGATAATATAAACTTAGGCTATGGAGAAATGCCAACAATTAATCAACCAACACCATTAACCTTTGAATTTTATAATATGGGTAAATCTCCATTAAATAATGTTCGTGTAGAAATAGAAGGAGACTTTTATTTAAGTACAGGAAGTATGTTTTTTTTAGGGAATATCCAATCTGGAACTCCAGAATATGCAGAATTAGAAGTTATTCCTACGGTGGAAGGTCCTGCAAAAGGTAATATCTTAGTTACTTTTGAAGATAGCAATGGTGATGAAGTAAATATTACCAAGGAATTTGAATCCACTGTACAAGGAGAATTTATTCCAGAACCAAATGGTGGAATGGATCCAGGTTTTGAAGTACCTGTGGGGCCAACTGCGAAAGCGAAGATACTTGATGTTTGGGCTTTTGTGTTATTACAAATTGCAGTAGTTATAATTATGATTCCTGTAGCGCGTAAAGTCACCTTAGTTTTATATCGTAAGAAATTAAGAAAACAAGAAGAAATGAATGATAAATAGGTTACCCCTTAATTTGTACGCGTATAGAACACGCAGATAAAAGTGAAAGATTTTTCAAATCTTTCACTTAGCAAGTTTGTGTCAGCGCTGTGTCCACAAACTTGAAAGCGCTAAAGCAGCGCAGAAATGAGGAAAACTATGAAAGAGTATATAGCATATAGTGTAGATGGGATAACCTTAGTAAGTAGTGTAGGGGGAAACTCTATCTTAAATGGAAAAGTAAGTGTTGACATGGGAATGGGAACGGGTTCTGATATGGGCATGGGAACTGGTTCAGAAGTTCCTATGGACGGAGGCAGTGTAAAAAATCCTCTATTATCAAGCTGGGTATTTGTAATTGGAATTACTACAGTAACATTAGCAATCAGCATTAGTCTGGGCATATTGTTGGCAAAGAGAAAAATTAAAAAAGGATTTGAACTTTATGAGGATTAGTGATTTAATAAAGATGGGGCTAAGGAATCTAAGTCGTAGAAAAGCGAGAACAGCTTTAACTATTACTGGCGTAATTATTGGTACCATATCTATTGTTGTTATGATATCTATTGGTATTGGAATGAAAGCCAATTATCAATCTGGTGTTATGGAACAGGGAAGCTTAACTACTATAACTGTAGAAAAGTATTCTAACGTAATAGATTCTGATGGCAATTGGATTGATATGAAAGAACAGAAGATAGATGATAGTTTAGTTCGTCAAATAAGAGAGATGGACCATGTAAAAGCTGTTACCCCGATTATATCAACTTATATTGAAATGAAAAGTGGAAAATATATGGGTGGTGCTAATATATATGCTATGGATAGTAGTACATTTGAAGAATTCGATTTTCCAAACTTAACTACTGGTATTTATCCAACAAAGGCTAATAATGAAACCATTGTATTTGGTAGTGATTCCTTACAATATTTTTGGGCTTATACTGGTAGAAATCATTCAAATAAAGCAATGGATATAACAAAAGATAAAATCACATTTGGCTTTGATCCTTACCGTTATCAAGTGAGTGAGAAGAAAAAGCCTTTTAGTATGAAAATTACAGATTACGCTGTGATAGAGAAAACGAACAATTGGGAATACGATTATGCCATATATATGGATCTTGATTATTTTAAATCCTTATATAAAAAGTATACCAATACTTTAAAAATGGAAGATAGAAAAAAAGCTGTAGCTGCAATCGAATCTTATGAGCGTATTAAACTAAATGTAGATAACGTTAAGTATGTAGATGAAGTACAACAAAAGATTAGCGATTTAGGATATCAGTCTTCCAGTTTATCTATGCAGTTAAAGCCAATGGAAGAAACATCTAATATGTTACAAATGGTACTTGGTGGAATTGGAACAATCTCATTATTAGTATCAGCTATTAATATTGCCAATACTATGATAATGTCCATCTATGAAAGAACGAAAGAAATTGGTATTATGAAGGTTTTAGGATGTATCATCCATGATATAAGAAAGCTATTTTTATTTGAAGCTGGTATTATCGGTCTACTTGGTGGTGGAATTGGAGTTATAATTAGCTATATAGCCTCGTGGGGAATTAACAAATTTGGTCAGCCACTGTTTAAAGCACTATTATCGACTAATTATATGTATAATTTAGAGAATGCCAAATTTTCTATTATCCCATGGTGGTTACCCGTTCTTGCCGCAGGTACAGCAATGATTATTGGCATTATATCTGGATTTTATCCGGCGTTAAGAGCAACCAAGATTAGTGCGATTGAAGCAATGAAAACTGACGGTTAACATTTCTTTCAATTAAGTCGATATAAAAGTTAGGCTTTATATGAAAGGAGTAAAAAAGTGGAATGTAAATCATGTGGAAGAAGTACTTCTAATGAAAATGCAAATTTTTGTGATTATTGTGGTACTTCTTATAAAGAAGTTGTTTTTATTCAAAATGAAGAAAAACCAAAAAATGAAACTCTTATTAGAGAAAGCAGTATAGTAGAGGAAGGCGAAAAACCAATTTCATTTGGTAATTGGATAGGTACTTTATTATTACCGCTAATACCTCTTGTAGGACCAGTTATATATTTTGTTATGATGTTAGTATGGGCTTTTGGAAGTGATACTAATAAGAGTAAAAAAAATTGGGCAAGAGCAAGTCTAATTGTAGGGTTTGTTATGATAGTACTCCTAATTGTTCTATTTATGAGTTCTTATATGGAACTTATTAATAGTGGTTTTGATATGGAAGGCTATATGAATCAAATAAATCAATACTATTAATTAATTTATTAATTTACTTACTGAACGTGTAAAGATTGAACTAAAAATAACCTTTGTTATTTACTAAATAATTTCATAAATTCTTATATTTTTATTTAAAAAGCCTTTCATTTTAGGGGTTGGTGTTTAATGACTTACCCATTAGTAAAATGAGGGCTTTTTATGATTACATAATACATTTTATGTGAAAGTACAATGGGGCTAACTCTTGACAGAAGAGGGTGTTTCGATTATATTATTACCTATATATGTACACAAAAAAGATGATAAATGGATTATAACTATTATCCAAATATAGAAAGTAGGAGTGGTATATGAGTAAAATCAGAACAAGATATGCACCAAGTCCAACAGGTAAAATGCATGTTGGTAATTTAAGAACAGCTTTATATGAATATTTGATTGCAAAACATGAAGGAGGAGATTTCCTTCTTAGAATTGAAGATACAGATCAGTAAATATATGTAGAAGGTGCTCTTGAGATTATATATCGTACTCTAGAAAAAACAGGACTTACACATGATGAAGGACCAGATAAAGATGGTGGTGTGGGACCATATATTCAAAGTGAACGTCAGGCTTCTGGTATATATTTAGAATATGCAAAGAAATTAGTAGAAAAAAAAGAAGCTTATTATTGTTTTTGTTCAAAAGATAGATTAGAAACGTTAAGAAGTGTTGTATCTGGAGATGGAAAAGAAATAGTTAAATATGATAAACACTGTTTACACTTAACGAATGAAGAAGTAGAAGAAAACTTGAAGAAAAATATTCCATATGTAATACGTCAAAATATTCCGACAGAAGGAACTACTACCTTTACTGATGCAATATATGGTGAGATTACTGTAGATAATTCTGAATTAGATGACATGATTCTAATGAAATCCGATGGATACCCAACTTACAATTTTGCCAATGTAGTTGACGATCATTTAATGAAAATAACTCATGTTGTACGTGGTAATGAATATCTTTCTTCGACACCAAAATACACAAGATTATATCAAGCATTTGGTTGGGACGAGCCAGTTTATATTCACTGTCCATTAATTACTAATGAAGAACATAAAAAATTATCAAAACGTAGTGGACATTCTTCTTTTGAAGATCTATTAGAACAAGGTTTTGTAACGGAAGCTATTGTTAACTTTATTGCCTTACTTGGTTGGAGTTCAGGAACGAATGAGGAAATCTTCTCATTAGAAGAATTAGAAAAAATATTTGATTATCGTAATATCAATAAATCCCCAGCTGTATTTGATATGAATAAGTTAAGATGGATGAATGGCGAATACATTAAGAAGATGGATAATGAAAAATATTACGAATTAATATTACCATATATTAAAGAAGTAGTTAAAAAAGACCTAGACTTAAAGAAGATTGCTGACTTAGTTAAATCTAGAATTGAAACATTAGTAGATGTAAAAGATATTATTGATTTCTTTGAAGAGTTACCAGATTATGATACAGCAATGTATACACATAAGAAAATGAAAACTAATGAAGAAATATCTCTTGAAATATTAAAAGAGCAGCTACCTATCCTTGAAGCATTAGAGGATTATTCAATACCTTCTATTGAAAAAACTATAATGGAGTATATTACAGGTAAAGGTATTAAAAATGGAATGGGATTATGGCCTCTTAGAACTGCAGTGTCTGGAAAGCAATCAACTCCTGGTGGTGCATATGAAATTATGAATATTATTGGAAAAGAAGAAAGTATTCATAGAATAAAAGTTGCCATTGATAAATTGAGTAATTTATAAAAGCCTATGGAAATAAATAATTCACAATTAAAAGCTATAAGACATAATAAAGGGCCCATGCTAGTATTAGCTGGGCCTGGTTCTGGTAAGACATTAGTAATTACAAGAAGAGTAAATGAACTAGTAGAAACTTATGGTGTAAATCCGAATAATATATTAGTAATTACCTTTACAAAAGCAGCAGCAAATGAAATGAAAGAACGTTATATTAAAATGACAGGAAATAAAAATCCTGGAGTCAATTTTGGTACATTTCATGCTATCTACTTTACAATTCTTAAATATGCTTATAATTACAATGCTAGTAATATTCTAAGAGAAGATACAAGAAATCAATTTTTTAAAGAAATAATAGACAAACTTGATATAGAAATAGAAGATGAAAAAGAATTTCTAAATAATATAAGTTCTGAAATTAGTTTGGTCAAAAGTGAACGGATGGATCTTAACCATTATTACTCTATTAACTGTTCTGATGATGTCTTTAAACAAATCTATAACGAATATGATAATAAATTACGTAGAAGTAACTTAATTGATTTCGATGATATGTTGGTGCTTTGCTATGAGTTACTAAAAGCAAGAGAAGATATACTTACTATTTGGCAGAATAAATATAAGTATATTTTAATCGATGAATTCCAAGATATTAATAAAATTCAATATGATATCGTAAGATTGTTAGCAAAACCACAGGATAATTTATTTATTGTAGGTGATGATGATCAATCCATCTATAGGTTTAGAGGAGCTAAGCCAGATATCATGTTAAATTTTAATAGAGATTATTCAGAGGCAAAGCAAGTACTACTAGATACGAATTACCGCTCTTATTCATCCATTGTTGAAAAGGCAGCATCACTTATTAAAAATAATACAAAAAGATTTACAAAAGAAATAATTGCTAACAAAAAAGGAGGAGAAGAGCCCATCCTTAAAGGATTTCCTGGGCTAAAAGAACAAAATTCTATGGTAGTAGCTAATATTTTAGAATACTACAAAGCGGGGGTTTCTTTCTCAGAGATGGCAATTCTTTATCGAACCAATACTCAACCAAGAGCATTATTAGAAAAAATTATGGAATATAATATTCCATTTCAAATGAGAGATGTGATACCTAATATATACGAACATTGGATATCCATAAATATAATTAATTACATTAAAATTGCAATGGGGAATATGGATAGAGGGTTATTCCTATCAATTGCAAATAGACCTAAACGCTATATAAGTAGAGAGGCCTTTAATGACCAGATTGTATCTTTTCATAAGCTTAAAGAGTTTTATATAGGCAAGGATTGGATGATAGATCGTATTGATAAATTTGAATACGATATTCAGCTATTAAAAAACATGTCACCCTATGCGGCTATAAATTATATTAGGCAAGGCATTGGATATGATGAATATATGAAGGAATATGCAGAGTTTAGACGTATTAAGGTGGACGAGCTATTAGATACTTTAGGCGAGTTGCAAGAAGGAGCCAAACCATTTAAAACTTATGAGGAGTGGTTTGCCCATATAGATAATTATAAGGAAGAATTAAAAAGGCAATCAGATAATAGGCAAAGAAAAAAAGATAACTCTGTTACCCTTGCTACCATGCATAGTTCAAAGGGACTTGAGTATCAAGTTGTGTTTATTGTAGATGCCAATGAAGGAATAACCCCTCATAGAAAAGCGGTTTTAGATGCTGATATTGAAGAAGAACGAAGATTATTCTATGTTGCTATGACAAGGGCCAAAGAGAATCTCCATATTTATTGGGTTAAGGATAGATATAATAAGGAATTAACTTGTTCTAGATTCATAGGAGAAATACTTCTTGATAAAGATACTCTAAAGGTTTCTAGTAGAGTAAAACATAAGATGTATGGTGAAGGTACAATCAAAAGTAATGATAATGGAAAGTTGGTTATTTATTTTGACCGATTAAAAAAGGATAGAACACTAGATTTAGAGTTTTGCTTACAGAATAATATATTAACAACAATAAAATAAGAGGATGCCACTTTTACAAGAGGCACCCTCTTTATTTAATTAATTTAAGTAAGACAAAAAAATAATAATATTATTCTTCTTCCTCATCAAACATTTCATCGAACTCTTCGCTGTCCATTAACTCATCAAATGCTTCAGAAACTGCTTCGAACTCATCATCATTTTCGATGTTTAATAATTCGATTTCTTCATTTTCATGTTCTATGAATTGGTATAAAAAGATTTCGGATTCATCAGCATCTTCATTCTCAACAGGAATTAAAGCGATATAATCTTTTTCTCCAACAGGAAATACGCTTAATACAGCACATTCCATTTCTGTTCCATCATCTAAGGTTAGTGTCACATTCATATGATCGTGATCATGATCATGTCCGCAACCACAACCATCGCCGTGTACGTGTTCACTCATTGTAAATACCTCTCTTTCAGTATATAATAAATCAATTATGATTTAGTTACATACAAGTGTTTTATAATAGATAAAAGGGCAATAACCATACCACTTTCACACTTTGACTTTAACAGATAAACGAAGAAAATGCAAGGTAAAATTAATAGGATATTATAAAAATATTATAAAATGGAATGATGAATTGTAATCTCAAAATGTGAGGTATGGCAATCATTAAAAAGGATTGACTTTAAACGGAAATAGACTAAAATATACATAGATTTGTGTTATAATGAGTAATCCGCTAGGTCATACCTTTCGGGATGTTTTTTTATTTATGGAAGGCATATTATATAATCTTATATTTGCCTAGAGAGGAGTAGATTTTATGGAGGATAAGGCGAAAATAATTAAACTATCGGTAAGAACTCTAGTGGAATTTATTCTTTGCTCAGGGGATCTAGATAACAGACGAACAGGGAAAAAAGATGTAGAGGCCATGCAAGAGGGAAGTAGAATTCATAGGAAAATTCAAAAAAGAATGGGTTCAAACTATACTGCTGAATTTCCATTAAGTATAAACTTACCCATACATGGAGAAGGTATCGATTTTGAAATTCTTCTTGAAGGTAGAGCAGATGGAATAATTAACAATATAGATGAAAAACCAGCGATTGTTATAGATGAAATTAAGGCAATGTATATGGATTTAAGCTATTTAGAAGAGGCTATCCCTGTCCATGTGGCTCAGGCAAAATGCTATGCCTACATGTATGCTAAAGTATACGAACATAGTAATATAGGTATCAGATTAACTTACTGTAATATTGAAACTGAAAATATAAAGTATTTTGAATATGAGTATTCCTTTGATGAATTAGAAGCATGGTTTAAAAGTGTAATTGATGAATATAGTAAGTGGGCTATTTGGGAATATAAATGGGCATTAGCACGTAATGAAAGTATTAAAGAACTTGAATTTCCGTTTGATTACAGGGTTGGACAAAAAAAATTAGTAACAGATGTATATAAAACAATAATACGTGAGAAGCGTTTATTTATAGAAGCACCAACCGGAGTAGGAAAGACCATTTCTACTGTATTTCCTACAATAAAAGCAATGGGTGAAGGTCATATTAATAAGATATTCTATCTGACGGCTAAAACTATAACTAGAACAGTTGCGGAAGAAACAGCGAAGATACTACAAAATAATGGTTTAAAACTAAAAGCGGTAACAATCACAGCCAAGGATAAGATATGTATCTTAGATAAACCAGATTGTAATCCTGTTGCATGTGAAAGAGCAAAGGGACATTATGATAGAGTAAATGATGCAGTGTTTGATTTAATAAATAATGAGGATGAAATAACTAGGGATTTAATAAGTGAATATGCAACAAAACACATGGTATGTCCTTTTGAAATGGGACTAGATGTTACAAATTGGTCTGATTATATTGTATGTGATTATAATTATGTATTTGATCCTAATGTGTATTTGAGAAGATTTTTTAATGGGGACAAGAAAAAAGATTACGCATTCTTAATAGATGAAGCTCATAACTTAGTAGAAAGAGCTAGGCAAATGTATAGTGGAATACTGTATAAAAAAGACTTTCTAGCAGTGAAAAGAATAGTGAAAGACAGAAGTAAGAAATTTTTAAAATGTCTTGATATTTGTAACAAGGATTTAATAACATTGAAAAGGGAATGCGAATCTGTTAAAAAACTAGACAATATTACTGATTTTGTATTACATCTTCTTAGATTGATGACAGAATATGAAGAGTATATGAGGGAGTTCCCTGTAACAAGTGGAGAGGAAGAGATAACAAAATTATATCTAGATGTTTGGCACTTCTTAAATATCTATGAAATATATAATGATAAGTACATTACCTATACAGACTACGACGAAGATGATGAGTTTCGTATTAAGCTACTGTGTATGGACCCATCAACTAATCTGAGTAATTGTCTAGATAAAGGGAAAAGTGCTATATTTTTTAGTGCAACCTTATTACCAATCCAGTATTACAAAGAACAACTTGGGGGTAGAGAAGGGGATTACGCAGTATATGCAGAAACTCCATTTGACAAACGAAACCGAGTTATTATGATTGGAAATGATGTTAGCACAAAATATTCAAGAAGAAATCAAGATGAGTATGAAAAAATAGTTGATTATATTATAGAGTTTACAAGTACAAAAAAAGGAAACTACATGGTGTTTTTCCCATCCTATCAGATGCTAAATCAAATTGCTGAACTATGTACTGATAAGTTAGAAGGTATGGTACTTCAAAAAAATCAAATGTCGGAAAAGGAAAAAGAGGAATTTTTAAATGATTTTACATTAAACCCAGAACAAAGTAGAGTTGGTTTCTGTGTTATGGGAGGTATCTTTAGTGAAGGAATTGATTTAAAAAGTGATAGATTAATTGGAGTAGTTATTGTTGGTACAGGGTTACCTATGGTTTGTAATGAAAAAGAGTTATTCCGTACCTATTATGATGAGGTTAAAGGGTGTGGCTTTGACTATGCATATCTTTATCAAGGTATGAATAAAGTCTTACAATCTGCCGGGAGGGTGATTCGCACTATGGAGGATAGAGGAGCAATATTACTTTTAGATGACAGATTCACCAATAGTCAATATAATAATTTATTTCCAAGAGAATGGTATCCATATGAAATAGTAGATGTAAATAAAATGAAAAATCTTTTAGAAGAGTTTTGGGACAAGTAAAAATAAGCTGATTAATAGGTAATTGCGAAACTCTTTATATCTACGAACTTCATATGCACTTTATACCAATTCCTCCGCTACAACGCTCATTCCGCTTAACTTCCGCTTCGGAATTGTATAAATCACATATGAAGTATTGACAATTTTGACGTTTCGCAAATAAGCTGATTAACTTTATTTAAGTTAATCAGCTTATTTTTAGGCTAAAAGTGTAAGTTATTTCGGTAAAAGGAATATCTAGAGCGCTCATATAAAAAATCTTCGTCTGTAACAATTAGAAAGAGACTGTTTAGTAAGAAATATACGAACCCGCCTAAAATACCTCCAATCACCCCAAGAATAACGTCTTCTATATCACATTTGCCAAGGTTAAGAATTATTTGTAATCCTTCAATAATGACTGGAAGTACAAATAAACATAGAAATTTTAATTGTCTTCTTTGGCTTCTTAAGAATAAGGAGATATAAAATCCATATGGAATATAAATTACGATACCCAAAAGTAAATAATTCACTATGGAAGTTAGAGGCATATATCCACCTATATAATCTTCTATTAATGTTGCTATAGTAAGAAAAGGTATAAAATTAATCTTCTGAAAATTACTATAATATATAACATAATTAGCGTTATTTAAAAATAAAAGATTAATAATGATAGCTAAATAAATGATGATTGAAAAAATATTACAATTATAATAGAATGATTTAAAATTATTATATTTCTGCCCGTGGTCAAATAGAGTGCGTAATGTGCCATATTTTACTGGTAGAAATAAATTAATCATTACGAATAGTAGTAAGATAGGATGATAATTTATAAAGGAAGTACCTTCATTAAAATAAGATAATCCAATGACAATTATACATACCAAGGTATTAAGTAAGGTATAGCTAAATAAAGATTCATAACTTAAAGTATGTTCTAAGAAGATATGAGAGCATATTAAAACAAAGATTCCACTAACTACGAAAGTTAGTATAGAGATCCCTAGGAAATAAAAAAGGCTAAATTGTACTGCAACAGAAATAATACTTAATATAATAATAAGAGTTGTAACATGTAACGTACTTCTTTGCATCCTTCTACCTTCTTTCTACTTAAAGTAAGTTGCTTATAGTTAGTTATAGTATAATTCTTAATCGCTTTGGTAAGCATGAAACGTTTATATCAGTAGATTTACCAGGGCATTCACCGTCTAGATGAACAAAAAATGGCGTTTTTAGACGAATTTTTATAGAACTACTATCATAGGTTTCTACGCCTTTAAATTTAGTGTGTTGCCCAAAAACAAGTGTAGGCAATAAGAATAAAATCTGTATTTTATTTAAACCATGCACTACACAGATTGAAAGTTTTCCATCACGAGGATCTGCCTTTGGACAAAATGGAAGACCACCACCCTCGTACTTATGTATCATACTAGTTATGAGAAGAGTATCATGATAGGTAATAACAGTTCCATCTGCTTTTGTTACGGTTCCCTCCATAAAAGGTGAGGAAAATAATTGTTTTAGGGCAATAAGAACATAAGTTAGTTTACCAAGTCCTATTTTATTAAGTTTCTTCTTTAGAGATGATTGAAAAGTCTCTTCACATATTGCGGCATCAAAACCAACACCAGTACTAACACAGAATTTACGTTCCTCATTATCATTCATAGAAATAACACCAATATCTAGAAAGTCAAAATGAGTTGGAAATAAAATGTGATTTAAGCATACGAGAGGATCTTTTGGTAATTTTAAACTTCGTGCAAGGTCATTACTAGAACCTGTTGGGATGTAGCCTAAGATAACATCATCAAAAGAAGTTATTCCATTTACCACTTCATTCATTGTCCCATCTCCGCCAAGTACAACGATATTCTTTATACCATTATTCTGTTCACAGATTTCAGTCGCAAGTGTCATGGCATGGTTCTTATGTTTCGTAAAATAACAGATATAATCCACATGTTTATTATCTAGTTCATTTTTTACGGTAGTCCATATTCGAATTCCTTTGCCAGATCTTGAGTTTGCATTAATTATAAAATGGTACATATAATACTCCTTCTTTCGTTATTAGGTACATATTTATATGAAAAGTTTATCTGATATAGTGCTATAAGTCAATAAATTGTTTTAAACAATAGCAAGCTATATTCTTCATGACAAAAGAGTATAAAAAGATATGACAATATACAAGTAAGATTAATGACAAATGTAACTATATATTCTTTCGCAATGAGATTACAATAGCATTAATAAATCCTACAAGAAAAGAAAATATAAATTTAGGCGTGCAGAGCATGCAGATGGGAGTTTAAGATGAGAAGTAAATTATCAAATGCTATATGGGGACTAATATTTATTGTCCTAGGAATTGGATTTGCGGGAAATGCATTTTCCTTATGGAGTTTTAACATTTTCTTTAATGGTTGGTGGACACTGTTTATAATTATTCCTTGCAGTGTTAGCTTGGTAAAGAATGGTTACAAAACAAGTTCTTTAATTGGGTTACTAATTGGTATCATGTTATTATTGTCAGCACAAAATTTTATTGATGGTGAAGTTTTAGGTAAATTAATTGTTCCGTTTATTTTTGTAGTAATTGGTGTCAGCATGGTAATAAAAAATTTTTTTGGAAGAGATAACGGACTAAATGTTAAAATTGATTACCAAGGTGGAACAAATGACCATTCAGCTATATTCTCAGGAACAAGTTATAATTTTGCAGGTGAAAAATTCATGGGAACAACTATCAATGCAGTGTTTGGTGGAGTGGAGATGGATTTACGTAACGCTATTATTGACGAAGATGTTATGATTCATGCAACCGCAGTATTTGGTGGAATTGAAATATGGGTTCCTTCTAATGTTAGAGTAAAAGTATCTAATGTTCCAATCTTTGGCGGAGTAGATAACAAAGCAAATCATTCACTAGATAAAGACGCACCAGTTCTTTACATTAATTCAACATGTATGTTTGGAGGGATAGATATAAAATGAATGAACTACAAAAAGTAATAAAATATTTTGCTATGGCATTTGCAGCATTTTTAGCATTTACTATAATATCAGGTATTGTAACTGCGCTCTTTGCAGTAACCGGATTTTTTTCTATCAGTTCTGGATCGACAACAAAAGTAGATGCAACTTATAATTATAGCAATGTACGAAACATTGATATAGATCATTCCATTGGAAAATTAATCATAAAAACAAGTGATAACGATGAAGTTATCGTTGAAACAACCGATGTTACAAAAGATTTCACAATCAAACAAAGAGACAATGGAGATTTATATATTAAAGATGAACAAGAATTTATTAATGTATTTGGAAATAATATTAATAAGAATAGAAGGATAGTAGTTTATTTGCCAGAAGAATTAGTGGTGGATAAGTTTGATATTGATGCTGGCGCAGGTAATATAGAAATAGAAGACTTGAAAGCAAAAAAATTAGTATTAGCTGCTGGTTTTGGTAATATTGATGGTGATGGTATAACTGCAGATTCTTGTACTTTAGAAAGTGGTGTAGGAAATATTTCTTTTTATAATGTAGATTTTAATAACTTTGATATTGAGGGCGGTGTAGGAAATATTAAAGTAGATGGGGTTTTATATGGTAAAACTACAGTAGAAAGTGGCGTAGGAAATATTAGATTAATAGTACGCGGTAATATAAATGATTATAATATCAATGCTGAAAAAGGCATTGGAACCATTAAAGTAAACGGAAATAGTTTGAATCAGATTGGTAATAAAAATGCTAGTAATTTCATGTCAATTGAAGGTGGAATAGGTAATATAGATATTGATTTTGAAGAAGCCTACGGTTTCTAATCACACATTAAAAAGGTATTTTAAAGAGTAACTTCTTTAAAATACCTTTTTTAATTCATAGAAAATTTCATACTATTTATAAAATGAACTGCTAAGGATTTGTACATTATTCATGTACTTTAGCTATTATTTATTGATTTATTGCTAGATTTAATATTGTAGGAATATGACTTGATATATATGGAAATAAATAATAAAATGAAAGCATAGTATACAACGAGGTGCTTCTAAGCAAAATATTTGTTAATAAAAAATTTTTTATATTAATTGAAAGGCACGGTAATCATGAAAAATAAATTAACAATAGCCGGAATAGTAATTGGCCTTATTATTGTAAGTATGATAGGGGTTAAGGTTGTAGCAGATGTTTTATACAAATATGATAAATCAATAAATAATGATATAATTGAAAAAAGTACAAGTATAGATAATGAGAATGAATCACAAGGAAATGAGAATGTATCACAAGGAAATGAAATTGAATTACAAGAAAATGAAAATACATCTTTAGATAAAGAAAATGATATAGTAAATAAGGAGAATTTAGCCAAGGATACTACCTATGATGGAAATATATTAAGTCCCATAGCCCATGACAGTGACTTAAGTAGTGCCATAGAGAGAACAATAGAGGATGAAGTGCCTGCTGTAGATGGGGATGCAGCAGGAGCAGATGCCATAGAAGCGGCCCTAAATATTAGTAATCCTAACCTTAATCTAGATGCAGCAAGTGCTTTATTAATGGATGCCAGGACGGGAAAGGTTATTTTTCATAAAAATGCCACTAATAGAGTTTATCCAGCAAGCACAGTAAAAATTATGACAGCTCTTGTAGCGCTTAATGAATGTGACAAAGAGGAAAAGATAACCATAGGAGATGAAATATCCCTTATGGCTATAGATTCAAGTAGAGCTTACTTAAATAAAGGTGAAAAATTAACTCTAATGATGCTTTTAGAAGGATTATTATTACCCTCTGGTAATGATGCGGCATATTCCATTGCTACTTATGTTGGAAGAAAGGTTTCTAAGAATGATACTATGGAAGCAAAGGATGCGGTTAATGTTTTTGTAGGGTTAATGAATAAAAAAGCAAAAGACTTAGGTTTAAAAAATACTCACTTTATGAATCCAGATGGATATGACCACGACTTGCAGTATACAACTGCCTATGATATGGCAATAATAGCAAGAGAAGCATTAAACAATGAAACTATATGTAAAATAACAAAAATGCAACGTGCAAGAAATATATTCTTAAGCGGAGAAGACGTTACTTGGAAGTCAGGAAACAAGCTAATATGGGCAGATAGTGGAGTATATTATAAATATGCCATAGGACTTAAAAGTGGAACCAGTTCTCTGGCTGGGCGTTGTATGGTATCAGCAGCTAAAAAGGAGGATAAAACTTATATTAGTGTGGTGATGAATTCTACAGCAGCAGGAAGATGGGAGGATTCACTAACTTTATTAAGGTATGGTATTGAAAAGTAGGTATTCGTAATAGAGTCAATTTTAACATGACAGAGTAGAGAAAACATGGTATAATTACCAGATAGTTTATAAGTTACAATAAAAATGTAAATTAAGTTATTCCAACAAAATTAGGAGGATGTAACATGGCAAGAAATATTAAAAATGCAAATGAGCTTTCCAATATATCTGAGTATGAATTTATTCGTTCTGAGAATTTAAATGATATAAATAGTTTAGGATTGTATTTAAGACATAAAAAAACAGGGGCCAGAGTTGCTGTTATTTCCAATGATGATGATAATAAAGTGTTTTCTATAGGATTTCGTACACCACCAATTAACAGTACTGGAGTACCTCATATTATTGAACATTCCGTACTTTGTGGTTCTAAAGAGTTTCCATCTAAAGATCCTTTTGTAGAATTAGCAAAAGGTTCCTTAAACACGTTTTTAAATGCAATGACTTACCCAGATAAAACAATTTATCCAGTTGCGAGTTGTAATGAGAAAGATTTTCAAAATTTAATGCATGTATATTTGGATGCAGTATTTTATCCAAACATTTATAAAACGAAAGAAATCTTTATGCAAGAAGGATGGCATTATGAACTAGAAACTCCAGAAGGTGAATTAACTTATAATGGTGTCGTTTATAATGAGATGAAGGGTGCATTTTCTTCTCCAGAGCAACAATTATTCAGGACAATCCAAAATTCTTTATTTCCAGATACCGCATATGGAGTTGAATCAGGTGGAGATCCAGTAAATATACCTGATTTATCTTATGAAGAATTTTTAGATTTTCATAAAAAATATTATCATCCAACCAATAGTTTCATCTTTTTATATGGTAACATGGATATTGAAGAAAAATTGAATTGGATTGATGAAGCATATTTAAGTAAGTTTGACAGAGAAGATGTGGATTCAACTATTAAACTTCAAAAGCCATTTGAATGGGCCAAAGATATAACAGCAAAATACTCATTAGGCGAGAATGAAGAACTAACAGGAAATACTTACCTAAGTTACAATTTATCAATTGGTACAAGTTTAGATGCCAAACTATGTATGGCATTCCAAATTCTTGATTATGTACTTATGTCAGCACCTGGTGCCCCAATTAAACAAGCACTTCTTGACGCAAAAATTGGTAAAGACATTTTAACAAGTTATGACAGTGAAACTTATCAACCAATTATGTCAATTGTGGCTAAGAATGCAGAATCAAATCAAAAAGATGAGTTTATTAATACCATTAGAAGAGTACTTGAAGAACAAGTAGAAAAAGGTCTTGATGAGAAGTCATTAAAAGCGGCAATTAATTATTACGAATTTAAATATAGGGAAAGCGATTTTGGTAGAATGCCAAAAGGGCTTATTTATGAGAGCAGAATGTTAACAAGTTGGTTGTATGATGATGACAAACCATTTATGACTCTTCATTCTAACGAAATATTTGAGTTTTTAAAAGAAAATATTAATACCTCATATTTTGTAGATTTAATTAAAGAGCATATTCTAAATAACACACATGTATCAGTGGTAGTATTAGAGCCAGAGATTGGTCTAACAGCGAAGAAAGAAGCAGCTGTTAAGGAAAAGTTGCAAGCTTATAAAGATAGTTTAAGTAAAGAAGAAATCGAAGCCATTATAGAGGATACAAAGAGATTAAAGAAGTATCAAGAAGAGCCTTCTAGTAAAGAAGATATGGAGAAAATACCTCTTCTTAGTCGTGATGATATTGGCAAAGAGGTTCAAGAAATATATAATGAAGAAGTAGAAGTAGATGGAATTCCTTTAATTCATCATAATGTATTTACCAATAATATAGCATATATGAAGTTAATCTTTGATTTACAGGATGTTCCAAAGCATTTAATGCCATATGTAGGGTTATTGTCTAGTGTGTTAGGCTATATAGATACAGAACATTATAGCTACCTTGAATTATCCAATGAAGTAAATATTCATACTGGAGGTATCTCATTTGATGTTTCTTCAATAGGGAAAAAAGGCAGTATGACAGATTATATACCTACATTCCAAGTAGAGGTAAAAGCATTATATGAAGAGATGGATTATGCATTTGATTTATTAAAAGAGATAATTAGTTTTACCCAGTTAGATGATAAAAAGCGACTAGAAGAAATTATTGGTGAGATTAAATCAAGATTGCAAATGTATATAACATCACAAGGTCATGGAGCAGCAGTAGATAGAGCAATGTCATACTTCTCTGAGTCTGCACGCTTTAATGAAGATACAAGAGGTATTGGATACTATAAATTTATTGAAAACTTAGATAATGATTTCCAAAGTCAAGTGGGATATGTAGTTGAAAAATTAAGACTTCTTATGACTTATATTTTTAGAAAAGAGAATTTAATTATTAGCTTCACTTCTTGTGAAGAAGGACTTAAAACTCTTTCTGGTAAGTTGTTACCATTTGTGGAACAATTAAAAGAAGAAGAAAACTTAATTGAAACTGCTGAGTATGAATTAAAACAATTAAATGAAGGATTCAAAACTTCAGGTCAAGTTCAATACGTAGCTAGAACAGGTAACTTTATGAAAGACGGATTTGAATACACTGGCGCCCTTGAAGTACTAAAAGTAATCCTAAGCTATGACTATTTATGGAGTAATGTAAGAGTCAAAGGCGGAGCATATGGTGCAATGTGTGGATTTTCAGCCATTAGTGGTAATAGTTACTTTGTATCCTACCGTGACCCAAATATTAAAGAGACCAATGAAATATTTGAAAAGACAGTAGAATATGTTAGTAATTTCACTGCTGATGAAAGAGAATTAACAAAATATATCATTGGGTCAATTAGTAATTTTGACATACCAAGAACTCCACGTATGATAGGTAATGCCTCTATCGCTGATTATTTAACTGGCACAACAAAAGAAGATAGGATAAAACAGCGAGAAGAGATAATCAATGTTACAGTAGAGGACATCAGAAACTTATCAGGTATTATAAAGTCCATCCTAGATGCAGGTAATCTATGCGTTATTGGAAGTGAAAAGAAAATAGAAGAAAATAAAACTATGTTTAAAGAAATTAAAACATTAATAAAATAAGTGAGTTTCGGATATGCAATGGGATTAGTGTGAAAAATCAAGATGTTTCACACCGTAAATTGAAAATCAATTCACTATTGTATAGGCAGAAGAAGGAGTTATATCAGACATATGAAAAAACAAATATATAAATCGGGTTTTGTAACCTTAATAGGTCGTCCAAATGTAGGAAAATCTACGTTAATGAATCATTTAATTGGACAGAAAATTGCTATTACCTCTAACAAACCACAGACTACAAGAAATCGTATACAAACAGTATATACAAACGATAATGGTCAGATAATATTCCTTGATACACCAGGTATTAATAAAGCTAAAAACAAACTTGGTGAGTATATGATTAATGTGGCAGAAAGAACGTTAACTGAAGTGGATATAATATTATGGTTAGTTGAGCCTTCCACATTTATTGGTGCCGGTGAAAGATATATTATTGAACAATTAAGTAAAGTAAAAACACCAATTATCTTAATCATCAACAAAGTAGATACCGTGAAAAAGGAAGATATATTTAAGTTTATTGAAGCTTATAAAGATGTTCTTCCATTTGTAGAAATCGTTCCGGTATCAGCGATGAAAGGGGATAATACGGATAATTTGATTGAAACAATTATGAAGTACCTTCCAGAAGGACCACAGTATTACGATGAGGATACAATAACTGACCAACCAGAGAGACAAATAGTAGCTGAATTAATTAGAGAAAAAGCACTTCGCCTATTAGAAGATGAAGTTCCACATGGAATTGCTGTTGCAATTGATCAGATGAAAGAACGTAAATCAGGAGATATTATTGATATTGATGCTACCATTGTTTGCGAAAGAGATTCTCATAAAGGAATTATTATTGGTAAACAAGGTGAAAAATTAAAGAGAATTGGTATGCAAGCAAGAATAGAAATTGAAAATTTACTTGATATGAAAGTTAATTTAAAATTATGGGTTAAGGTAAAAAAAGATTGGAGAGATAGTGATTTCTTATTAAAAAATTACGGATATAGTAAGCGAGATGTGTAAAAGAAGATGTATTTAACCATATAGATATTTGTCAAGCCCCCAAATGCATTTATGAAATGGGATATATTAATCAGTTTAGATTATTGCAACATGGAAAAACTATTAATATAAATCAAAACTTACTATAAGGGGGCTTTTAAAGATGTATTCAGAGTATTGGGATAAATTTTCGAAAACTGGTAATATATTTGATTATTTAAATTACACGGCTTGTACACTAGAAAATTCCACAGAGGATGATTTAGAAAACAATGAAGAAGGTGGATTAGGTGTTAACAATTACACTAACAGGGATAGTTTTAGCGACCATGCCAATTGGTGAATATGATAAAAGGCTTGTTATTTTAACAAAAGAAAGAGGAAAGATAACTGCATTTGCAAAAGGCGCTAGAAAACCAAATAGTGCCTTTTTGGCATGTAGCCAATCCTTTTCGTTTGGAGAATTCACTCTTTATGAGGGGAGAAGTTCTTATAATTTAATGTCAGTGGAAATAACAAATTATTTTGAAGAATTACGAAAAGATATGGAGGCTGTGTATTATGGGTTATATTTTTGTGAATACGCAGACTATTTTACTAGAGAAAATGTGGACGCAACTGAAATATTAAAATTGTTGTATCAATCACTAAGAGCACTTAGTATGGATTCAATAGGCAAAGTGCTAGTAAGACGAATCTATGAACTAAAAATGTTGACACTAAATGGTTGGGCTCCTGAAGTATTTACCTGTGCAAATTGTAGTACCACAGATAATATAAGTTATTATGTTACGGATGAAGGTAGGGTTTTATGTAATGAGTGTAGAAAATATACATCAAAAGCAACCTTTATTAGTGGTTCAACGATATACACAATGCAATATATCTTAACGTCTACCGTAGAAAGATTATACACTTTTGCAGTATCAAAAGAAGTACAAAAAGAACTTAGCAAATATGTAGATAATTATAAAAGTGTTTACATAGATAAAAAGATGAAATCACTTGAACTGATAGAAAAGCTATTTTAGATTTAAATTGCAGTTGAAAATAATCCATTTTAAGGTTACAATGATTAAAAACTAAGTTTTTTAGTATATGGAGGACTAATTTATGAAGAAAGTAATACTTTCGATAGTTATGGTTCTAATGCTTACTGTTTTAGCAGGGTGTGATAATAAAGCCACTAAATTTGTAGCTAATGAAATTCATACAGAAACTATATATGTTAAAAAGGATAATACCATAGAAGTAGCTACAGTCGAGGAATTTGATAAAGCACATTATGATTTAGCAGAGCTTAAAGCCTTTATACAAACTGAAATTGATAAATACAATACAGAATCAGGTTCAGAAGCAATTACAATTAATGATCTTGTATTAAAAGATGGCAATGCAGTTTTAGTACTCAAATATAATTCGGTGGAGGATTTCGCTAAGTTCAATGATATTGATGCAAGTATATATACTACTAGTGAATTAAAACTTGCAAGCGTTAATTCACCTAAAGCTTATGTAAGTGCAAAAGATGGCTCTACAGTAGATTCTGAAGTTGCATTAAAAAATGAAAAGCACAATGTTCTTTTTGTTAATCTAGGTACTGATGTCATAGTTGAAGGAACAATAATGTACTATGATAATGCTGTGCTAGCAAGTAAAAACAAAGCTCAAACGGCAATTGATGGAACAAGTGTAATTGTATATAAAACAAAATAGAAATAAGAGGTTTGTTGTTTTATTAGATGAATAAGAAATATTTCAAATGAAAGAAATAAATATAGTTAAACAGAATGGAGATAATTATGGAAAAGACAATGGAGAAAATTGTTGCCCTAGCGAAGGCAAGAGGATTTGTATATCCAGGTTCAGAAATTTATGGAGGACTTGCCAATACTTGGGACTATGGTAACTTAGGTGTTGAACTTAAAAATAATGTGAAAAAAGCATGGTGGTCTAAATTTATACAGGAAAATCCTTATAATGTTGGTGTTGATTGTGCTATCCTTATGAACCCACAAACTTGGGTAGCTTCAGGGCATATTGGAAGTTTCGCTGATCCATTAATGGATTGTAAAGAATGCCATGAAAGATTTAGAGCAGATAAAATTATTGAAGATTATGCTAGTGAGAAAGGCATTGTTATAGAAGGTGCAGTAGATGCATGGTCCAATGATGAAATGGCTTCATATATAAAAGAACATAATATTGCATGTCCTACTTGTGGGAAACATAACTTTACTGATATAAGACAATTTAACTTAATGTTTAAAACACATCAAGGTGTTACTGAAGATGCTAAAAATGTTGTTTATTTAAGACCAGAAACAGCACAAGGTATCTTTGTGAACTTTAAAAATGTACAAAGAACATCTAGAAAGAAAATCCCATTTGGTATTGGTCAAATAGGTAAGTCATTCCGTAACGAAATTACTCCAGGTAATTTTACATTTAGAACAAGAGAATTTGAACAAATGGAGCTTGAATTCTTCTGTGAGCCTGGCACTGATTTAGAGTGGTTTGCATATTGGAAACAATTCTGTATAGATTGGTTAAAGAAACTTGGTATGAAAGAAGAAGAAATGAGAGTTCGTGATCATGATGCAGAAGAACTTTCCTTCTATAGTAAAGCAACAACTGATATTGAATTCTTATTCCCATTTGGATGGGGTTAATTATGGGGTATTGCTGATAGAACAGATTATGACTTAACGCAACATCAAAATGTGTCAGGTCAAGATATGTCCTATTTTGATGATGAAAAGAAAGAAAAATACGTACCATATGTAGTTGAACCATCTCTTGGTGCAGATAGAGTTACCCTTGCATTCCTTTGTGGTGCATATGATGAAGAAGATTTAGGTGAAGGAGATGTTCGTACCGTACTTCGTTTCCATCCAGCCCTAGCACCAGTTAAGATTGGTGTATTACCATTATCTAAAAAATTATCTGAAGGCGCAGAGAAAATATATACTGAATTAAGTAAAAAATATAACTGTGAATTTGATGATAGAGGTAATATTGGTAAACGCTATAGAAGACAAGATGAGATTGGTACTCCATTCTGTATTACTTATGACTTTGAATCTGAGACAGATGAGTCTGTAACAGTACGTGATAGAGATACAATGGAACAAGTTAGAATTAAGATTGCTGACTTAAAGGCTTATTTTGAGGATAAGTTTGAGTTCTAATATGATATATAAAAGGCCCTTTACGAGATATCGTAAGGGGCTTTTATTGCTAATTAAGGTAGACGATTTCAAGTATGGTATACATAATGTTTATTGTTATGGAAATTAAAAATAGATTCTATATAAGGATTATTACAAAATAAATCATAGAACATGCTGCTATAATGTAGCATTTTTTTTGATATCTGGGTATGAATTTTATATTATAGTATTAATATTCTATTATTAAAGTAGTTATTTTACTAATGATAAAATTTATTTTTAAGATATAATCACTGTATATTTTTTACACACAATTTGAAATAACTGTAAGCGTTTACATGACACAAATACCTATAAATTACCATTTTAGTATGAATAATTCTTTGAAATTTGGTAGACATAATACACAAACAATTGTAAGACTTTACAAAGAAATATGTAATAAATATAGAATAAAAAATTTACAAATTAATATACTTAGTACATATTGTGAAAAAAGCTGTTTGCTAAATAAAAAACTTATGTTATAATTGTACATGGTGACTAAGAGGTCAATATAATGATGATTTTAGGAGGAATTACTAAAATGAAAAAATGGGTTTATTTATTTAACGAGGGTAGAGCAGATATGAAGAACCTGCTTGGTGGTAAAGGTGCTAACTTAGCCGAAATGACTAATTTAGGACTTCCAATTCCTCAAGGATTTATTGTTACAACAGAAGCTTGTACTGATTATTATGATAGTGGAAAAAAAATCTCTGAAGAAATCAGAAGTCAGATTTTTGAAAATCTAGCTAAGCTTGAAGAAGAACAAGGTAAGAAATTTGGAGATAATGAAAATCCGTTACTAGTATCTGTTCGTTCTGGTTCAAGAGCATCCATGCCTGGTATGATGGATACTATACTTAACTTAGGTTTAACAGATGCAGCCGTAGAAGGTTTTGTAGCAAAAACTGGAAATCCAAGATTTGCATATGATTCCTATAGAAGATTTATTCAAATGTTCTCAGACGTTGTTATGGAAATTAGCAAGTCAAAATTTGAGAGAGTATTGGATGAAATCAAAGAAAGAAAAGGAATTCATTTTGACAACGATCTTTCAGCTGATGACTTAAAAGAAGTAATTGAAGCATTTAAAGCTTTGTACAAAGAAGAAAAAGGAACAGATTTCCCTCAAGAACCTAAGGAACAATTAATTGAAGCTATCACAGCTGTTTTCCGCTCTTGGGATAACCCACGTGCTATTTATTATAGAAGAATGAATGATATACCAAGTGATTGGGGAACTGCGGTAAACATTCAAGCAATGGTATTTGGTAATATGGGTGATACATCAGGTACAGGTGTTGCATTTACACGTAATCCATCTACTGGTGAAAATTTGATTTATGGTGAATATTTAATCAATGCTCAAGGAGAAGACGTAGTTGCTGGTATTAGAACTCCACTTCCTATTTCTAAACTTGAAGAAGATATGCCAGAAGTATATGGCGAATTCATGAGAATTGCACATCTATTAGAAGATCACTATAAAGATATGCAAGATATGGAATTCACAATTGAAGATACAAAACTTTACTTCTTACAAACTCGTAATGGTAAGAGAACAGCTCCAGCTGCTCTTCAAATCGCTTGCGATTTAGTAGATGAAGGAAAGATTACAAAAGAAGAAGCAATTGCAAGAATTGATGCTAAATCATTAGACCAATTATTACATCCAGGATTTGATGTGAAAGCTCTTGCAGCAGCTAAGCCAGTAGGTAAAGCTCTTCCTGCATCTCCAGGTGCAGCAGCAGGTAAAGTATTCTTTACAGCTGAAGATGCTAAAGTTAATCATGACAAAGGCGATAGAGTAATTTTAGTTCGTCTTGAAACTTCTCCTGAAGACATTGAAGGTATGCATGCATCCGAAGGTATTTTAACAGTTCGTGGTGGTATGACATCTCATGCTGCAGTTGTTGCTCGTGGTATGGGTACAGCTTGCGTATCTGGTTGTGCAGAAGTTCATATTAATGAAGAAGAAAAATTCTTTGTAATTGATGGACATACAGTAAAAGAAGGAGAATACATCTCTTTAGATGGTTCTACTGGTAATATATACATAGGAGATATTCCAACAGAAGAAGCAGAAATTAGTGGTAACTTTGATAGAATCATGAAATGGGCTGATGAAATCAGAACATTAAAAGTTAGAACAAATGCAGACAGTCCAGCAGATGCAATTAATGCTATCAAATTTGGAGCAGAAGGTATTGGTCTTTGCCGTACAGAGCATATGTTCTTTGAAGGAGACAGAATTCATAAGATGAGAAAAATGATTCTTTCTAAGAGTGTAGAAGCAAGAGAAGAAGCTCTTAATGAATTAATTCCTTATCAAAAAGGTGATTTTAAAGGCTTATATGAAGTTATGGAAGGTAGACCAGTTACTATTCGTTTCTTAGATCCACCATTACATGAATTCGTTCCTACTGATGCTGATGATATTGCTGATTTAGCAAAAGACATGGGTCTATCTGTAGCAGAAGTAAAAGAAACTTGTGATTCCCTACATGAATTTAACCCTATGATGGGTCATAGAGGATGCCGTCTAGCTGTTACTTATCCTGAAATAGCTGCAATGCAAACAAGAGCTGTTATGGAAGCTGCGATTGAAGTTAAAGTAGAAAAAGGTTTTGATATCATTCCTGAAATCATGATACCTCTTGTAGGCGAAAAACGTGAATTAAAATATGTGAAAGATATCGTAGTTGAAACAGCTGAAAAAGTAATCGCTGAAAAAGGCGTTAAAATCGAATACCATATTGGTACAATGATTGAAATTCCTCGTGCAGCTTTACTTGCTAACGAAATTGCTGAAGAAGCTGAATTCTTCTCCTTTGGTACAAACGACTTAACACAAATGACATTTGGATTCTCTCGTGATGATGCTGGTAAGTTCTTAGATGCTTACTACACAACTAAGATATTCGAATCCGATCCATTTGCAAGATTAGATCAAGATGGTGTTGGTCAACTTGTTAAGATGGCATGTGAAAAAGGTCGTGCCACAAAACCTAACTTAAAACTTGGTATCTGTGGAGAACATGGTGGAGATCCTTCAACAGTTGAATTCTGCCACAACATAGGACTTAACTATGTATCCTGTTCACCATTTAGAGTACCAATTGCTAGACTTGCAGCAGCACAGGCAGTATTAAACAATAAATAATCTATATATACAGAAAGGCAGTCCATATGGGCTGCCTTTCGTTATACTGCTTGTGCTGCTTCAGCACAAGCTGCTATCGCAATAAGTAATGCTATCCTTTAGCTAACATTTCGAAAATAATATGAAATAAGGAATCTCCGTTTTGAGCGTAACAGTTCGAAACGGTGATTTTTGTACTCGAGTAATCTTTGGAACTCTTGCAGAATATGGCAAAAGCAATAGAAAGTGGCAAGTATAACCCTTAAGAATATTTAGGTGGATTCATTCAGTGTGGATTTGTTATTAACGGATATATGGAATGCCAGAGAGTAGATATTACTGAAATGATGTTTATGGTTAAGGCACAAAAATAGAAGAATGAGACGTGAGTGTTAATATGTGATTAAAAACAACGATTCGTTGAGCGTGAAACAACGAATTGATAATTGATTATGATATAGTTACTTGCTATTATTTTATTACACCGGTGATAATCAAATTAGGAGGTAAAATATGCAAGTAAATCTTGGAGAGAAAATTAAGGAACTACGTAAAAGAGATGGCCGAAAGCAGGAGGATTTGGCGAATGCCTTAGGTGTCACTCCACAGGCAATTTCAAGATGGGAAGCAAATGGAGGTTATCCTGACATGGGGATGATACCTTCGCTTGCAAATTATTTTCATATTACGATAGATGAACTGTTTGGGTACAACAATGACAGAGATAGGAAGATACAGGAATATAATGATAAAGCACAAGTTATGCTGAATAATGCTCAGGATATGACTGAGTGCATTGCTTTGTTAAGAAAAGGGTTAGAAGAGTTCCCGGCAGAGGTTGATTTTAAGATTCGACTTGCAGCAGCTCTAAATAAGCAAGGCTGGAATCATATAGGTGAAAATCCAAATAAATTTTGGGAAGAAGCAGCCTTACTTTATGAAGAATTATTAGAACATAATCAATCAAGTATTATTCCACTTTTGTCCATTTACGCAGAACTTGGAGAGTATGAAAAAGCGGAGAAAAAAGCTTGTGAACAACCGGAAGTCGAACTTAGCAGGGAGGTTTTGTTAGGACGTCTTTATGAAGCAGAGAAGGGTGAACAATATCGTGGAGAAGCGGTGCTCTCATTACTACATGAGCTGAGATTTGCCATTGATGTTGCTATAGTACGAAATGATGAGCTGGTTAATTCAAAGGAAGGCATAGAACTTTCTCTATTGGTGCGACACTTATTTGAGAAAATTCTGGGTGAGGAATGTTATGGATTTCATAGCGACTTTTGTTTTCTTGATTTAAGCTGTGCGAAGATAGCAGGAAATATAAAGGATTATGAAGCTGCCCTTCGCTATTTTGACTCAGCGTTTGAACAATATACTAAATTTAAGCAATGGGGAGATAGAAAATATAAACAATGGGAAGAAAAAAAGTATCAGAAGGATAATGATTGTTTTGAAACGTCAATACTACGGGCAGTAAATCCATCTCAAGGACGAGTGTATGTGTGTGAGGCTGTATTTTTTGAACATGCAATTCACTCCTTCCCTGAAGAAATAAAAAAGCAAATAAGAAATAATCCCAAATATTTAAGTATATTTACTGATTAAAAAGCGGTTTATTTCAACGATAGCTACTCCTTCTTTGGAGCACTCCACAGGCAGTATTAAATAATAAATAATCTCGATGTCAATGAGCCAAGACGCTGGCTCATTGACAATGGAAAACCGCTTGCGCTGCTTTTCTTCGCTATTCTGGGGATTATAATTTTTCAAATTTCAAATATCGTGATAGGTATAATCGAATTGAAATATGGATTACACAAAAAGAATTTGATAGTTACTTTTTTGAAAAGTTACAGCAAATAACTCCTTATCTCTGGATGATATGGGAGCTTTAGTTGTTTTATCAATATTTCTATTACGTTTATATCGGCCATGGCTGGGGCATCTGGAGAGATAGTAAGAAAATTTTATATGATTTTAAATAATACACATTAATATCGTTTTTGGATGAAGATATAAAAGCTTGGAATGGCACCGAAGATGAAATTGTCAATGCTCAGCGAAAAATTGTAAAGATTTTTTATGAATTAACGAATCAATGTAAATGTAAAGTTGATTAATTTAACAATAATAAAAGGTAGATGGTCTAGCAATGATACTGAATTTGTTCATTTTCACATCATTGATTAAAAGTTGTTTATCTTAAAGTAGTATGCTAATCAGATAAGAGTCAATGTTATTTAATTGTATTATTTAATTGTTTATAATGTTGTTTATAATGTTGTTTATAATGTTTGGTGATGAAGTTGGGTTTTACTCTTGTAATTTCCAATTTATATGTTATAATACAGTTAGAAAAGGCAATCGCCACAGGGTGGTTGACCGATAATTGGATTTAAAACACCTTCCTGCACCGGCCAAAGTACAGGGAAGGTGTTTTATTTTAATGACATATCAAATAAATGAATGTCAGTAGTGCTATAATGAACATGCCGAATTGAATTAAGTCTTTAAAATCAAAATTATAGTTCATTAGCATCATCTCCATCCTATGTAGAATGAAGGTCAACCACCCTATACACGATTGCCAGCAGTTATGACAACTGCTTAGGTAAATTATACCATACGCAGAACAAGAACACAAGTTCGAAGATAGAAGTTGTATAAGATTTAACACGGCACATGATTCCGGATGTGAATTGTTAGCTATGTTTTCATTGAGGGCAGGACAAGCTGTTCTTAATAATAAATAATTTAATAACATGAGGACAGCTTGTGCTGCTTAAGCACTAAGCTGTATAGGGCACCCTATCATGAATATGTGATAGGGTGTTTTTTTTGAGTGTAAGATTTATTTTAGAAGATGCTTACCGTGTAGATGATATGGGAGCAATCACACGCCTTCTTTTGGTTGACATTTTTATGTAAATAAGTACAATATTGTTAATGGGTTGTAAAATTACGGTAGTCTAAACTTGTGATTATAAAGCTTAGTAAATTAGCTATTATATTACTAATAAGACCTAGTAATGAACGCATTACAACTACTAATATCAACTTGGAGACTAAGAGCGACTAATTGATATTTTATATTTGAGGTGACTAACTATTAAAAGTCAATACATTTTTATCATGTCATTTTTCTCATAAAGATGACACGAATAACTTATTTCTTCTTGGTGATCAAGAGAATTGAGAACTGTAAGAAGTTCTTCGAAACCATCATGATTGTTTTTGATGGTAAATGAGTTACAAATAACATCGCCTGATTCAGTAGTGATGAAGCAGTCATGTTTGTATTTGGAAATGTCGATTCCGACAAAGTACATGAAAGATACCTCCTAAATAATATTTTGCACTGTTGTTTTCCACAAGGATTCCGGCTATGTTTTCACGTAAATATAAACGTCGATGCGTTAACTAACTAATTACCAGTGAAGACGAAAAACTGTGGTCTGAGTCACCTCGAAACAGTCAAAGCTGTAATAAAATAGAAACAAATCCACAGTGCTTTATTATTATAACGGAGTAATATAG
>JAEWHU010000111.1 GCA_023387635.1 Bacillota bacterium | reverse complement strand
GTATAGAGGAGGTGGCAAAATGAAACAAAACTTTAAAGGGTGGACTACTGTTTTTAACTTTACCTTTAAACAATCAACAAAGGGAATGGCTTTTAAACTAATTACTGTCTTAGTCTCACTAGCAATTATTGGTGTATCAGTATTGTTTAATATCATAGCTGCAAAGCCAGATAAGACTGATAATTTAAAACCATCTCCAATTAATAAGGTGTATGTTCTTGATAATAGTGGACTTGAAGAGGCCAATTATAAAGATACTATAGCACAATACTCCATGGGACAGTTTAAACACATTGATTTTGTTACAGTAACAGAACAATCAAGAGAAGATATTATAAAAACTGCTACATCAGATTCTCCACAAACAGTTGCCGTAATTATTACACAGGAAGATAGCGGTTACCAAATTGAAGTAGCTATTCCATCTGAATCAATGATAACTAAAAGCCAGGCTGAAGAACTGTTAGTACCTATCTCTTCTGCTTTTGAAGCAAATAAATTACTACAAGTTGGTTTATCCATAGAGCAACTTACAACTGCCCTTAAGCCAGTTGTAACCTCTTACTCAGATATTGGTGAAAATACAAATGAGATTGTATTTGTAATTCAATTGATTGCTCCAATGATATTTGGTTTTATGATGTATGCAATGATATTATTCTATGCCCAAAATGTTACAAAATCTGTTTCCACAGAAAAGACTACTAAACTTATGGAAACTTTATTAACCTCAGTTCATCCATACGCTTTAATTAGTGGTAAAGTACTTGCAATTACAACCATTGCAATTCTTCAATTTGTAACATGGATTTTATCAATATTTGTTGGATTGTACGTAGGAAATGCAGTTGCACATCAGATTTATCCAGAATATCAAAACTCAGCTATCACTGTAATTAATTTCTTAAAAGATAATATTGGTGAAAGTGCATTATCGCTTCCTGCTGTAATATTAGCTATCCTATTCTTCTTTGTTGGATTTTTATTCTATAGTGTTCTCGCAGGACTTGCAGGTTGTATGGTTTCAAAACCAGAAGATGCAGCCTCCACACAAGGAATATTCCAACTACCAGTTGTTTTCAGTTTTCTTATTTGTTATCTTGCTCCATTACTAGGCAATGAAACATTAATGACTGTAACAAGATATATACCATTTACAGCACCATTTAGTGTTCCTGTAGATTTAATTACTGGTACTGTAGGTTTATTAAATGGCATAATTATGTTAATAATACTATCAATTTTTACCGTTTTAGTTATTATGCTATCAGCAAAACTATATAAAGGCTTAATATTATATAATGGCCAAAAAGTAAACTTTAAAATGTTAGGTAAAATATTAAAAGCTAGTGAATCATAAGGCTTAACAAGACTGTTCTGAATTAAAGGATGTAATAGATAATTTAATCTATGATATTAAATGAAATAGTGTAAGGAGACATTGTACCTCCTTACACTATATTTTTATGTCCCTTAAAAAAATTTTATAGAAATAGCGTAATTTCCTTATTAATAAGTAACTGCTTATTCCGTAAAAGAGATTGTATGAACATAATTGATATATATATCATCTTCGTATTCAGACACTGCCTGAGAACTTACCCATACAATCTTATCCCCAAATAGAATTGGTGCAACATCTGCACTGAATGTACCGAACCATTCCTTTTGTTGTAAAATCTCTCCATTGGAATTAATAATCATAGCAACCATACTTGACCTAGTTCCTTGTTCGATTACAGTATCCACTTGATACAATAGCGCAAACTTGTCATCATTTATCTTAACCATTCTTAAATTCAATGCTGTCTTGTTACCCTTTTCTTCATAATCGGTTAGCCACTTTAGAGTAGAATTTGTCCCATCTTTTGATGTTAATACAACGTATACATTCTTTTCAGAATAGTCCATAAAGTCACCCGTTAACGTATCATGAGGAATAGAGACCCCTGCTACTACATTATTGTTCGCTCCAATTTCAAATCCACCAACCCTAGTTCCTGTTTTATTCTCACCAGTAGCACCTTTTATATTCAAAAGATCCATTTCAGTCGCTTTTGTTTTACTCTTTCCTGTATCACTTGGCATCTGATACATAAAATTATGGTGTGTCTGCATTACAACAGATCTAGGATAAGCATCACCATGATCTACATAGATTACATCGTTTCCATCAAATCGAACAAATTGATTAAAGGAATGACTAACATGATTATATGGAAATTTAGCACCAACATAGGACTCTGTCATTGTCGTCGTATCAATTACGAATCCAATATTAGATTGATGTCTTCTACCATCGTCACTGACATATCTCAATCTACTTGTATACACCACAAGGGTAGTTCCATTCATTGCCATGCTCAATGTCCCTGCATGAAACGGCTCTACCGTATGGCTTTGCCCGCCTGTTATATTAGCTCGACCAATTTCTGTGAAACTAGTATCATATTTAATGAACGAATAAACTATCTTTGTATCATCTTCAGTTTTATTCTCCTGACCAAACGCCATATAATAATATCCATCAGTTCCAAGATATACTCCTCCCCATATAGGATAAGGCATATCTAATTTCTTACTTTTAATCAGTTTATTGTCCTGATTATATTCGTAATATGTTAATGTACTTACTACTTCATTATATTGAAATATGCCATAAGATTGATTGGATACAGGAATTAAAACCGTGTCATCAACATTAACAAAGTTATAGTCCGTAGTATATTCACTATAATTATAACCACCGTTTCCAAAAGAATCCTTAATATCCTTTAATCGAAGCTTATCCTTCATAATTCCTGTCGGACTTGCTACTGTAACCGGATACTCCTTAGATTTACCATTGGAAGCCGTGAGAATAAAGGTGGTTGTTCCAACATTTACTCCAGTAATCTGTCCGCTAGAATCTACTGTTGCAACTGAAGTATCCTTGATCTTATATTGGAAGGTTAGACGTTTCTCATCATCTATGTCCCAAAATGTATCTTCATTTTCATAAATACCCATGACCTCTGTATGAAATCCTGGATATGTAGTAATGGAATCAACCTTCATTCCATCACTCATAAGTGAAAATGGTCCCAGTGCTGCTTCTACAGTTACATCAATAGTATATTCTTTCTTCGTCTCTTTTTGGTATGCTGTAATTTTTACTGTACCTTCTTCTAACGCTTTAAACTTATTACCGGAGATATGT
>JAEWHU010000104.1 GCA_023387635.1 Bacillota bacterium | reverse complement strand
CTTGTACTAATTAGCACCCTTTGATTGTTTTATTCGATTTTTCTTTAGCCAAATTAACATAATATATTTATGTCTCCTAGTTATAAGATTTCTTCTACAGCCTGTGCCCAATGCTTTTCAGGAATATTAGGCCATACGCAAGTACCAGTTTCTTCTTTACATAACTCCATAGCACGTGATAGAACTTTAGCATGAGACAGGTGACCTTTTTGTAGGATATGCTCAGTAATAAGATTCCAATATGGTGCATGTTCATGGAGTTTAACTTCATGCATATCATGGATTACTCTATCAACGTCGTAACTTAAACTAATAAAATCCTCAGACCATATACCATCATGTCCATGTAAGATTAAGAATTGAGTCTTTCCTTCGCTACCAAGTGGCATACCAACTGAACCAGGATTTAAAACCTGTTTTTCTTTATGTACAATCTTTTGCTGTTTATGGGTATGTCCACAAAGTATAACAGATGTATTCACACGGTTCATGATATCTATTGTTTTAGCATCATTAGGTAATAGTTTCTCACTTACGTTATAAGGTGAGCCATGACATATGATGACTGGGGGCATATTATCTATAATTATTTCTTGTTTTGGTTGCAATTGTTCGAAAAACTCCATATCTCTGTCGGTGAGGGAATTGTATGCATAAAGAAGTGCTCCAGTGGTTGAACTTTTGTCCTTCCACCCTCTTTCTCCATTAGCACGGTATTTAATCCAATACTCTTCTTTATTGCCTTTTATAAAATAACATTGATATCTATCACTTAAATCATATAATTTTTCCATTGTTCTTTCAGGGTATGCTAATTCACCAATATAATCACCTAGAAAGAAAAATGTACTAATACCTTTTGAAAATGCATATTCAAGGCAACGTTCCAATGCAACATAATTACCGTGAATATCAGATAAGACTGCTATATCCATATTAACCTACTTTCGTGAAGGATTTCTTAAGTTTATTAGTTTTTATCTATTTATATCTATAAATATGAAACCTTCAATATTCTTCAATTTCAATTTGATGTCTAATCCAGTTATGTCATGAGCCTACACAGTATTATATTAAGAGCTTAGTTTCAATGATACAATACTTTTGATTATCTCCTGCCACAGGAACTATACATGATATTTCCAATAGATTACCATTTAATGTACAAATTATCAACATAATGTTTTAGAGAACAACATGCTGATAACCCAGTATTGTTATGCCGTTCTTTTCCTAAGATCAATAAAGGAGACTCATAATTACTTTGAGTCTCCTTTATTTTAAAGTGAGGTAAGTTATAGATTGCTACCATCCACCATTATACAGATTGATTAGAACATACTTTATTTCTTCCCTTGCGTTTTGCTGCATAAAGCTCTGTATCTGCTTTTTCAACAATCTTTTCTAAATCCTCTACAGTTTCAGGGTATGACGCAACACCAATTGATAAAGTAATAGATATTTTCTTACCTGTAGATAATACAAAAGGGTGATTTTCTACATTGGTTCTTATCCTTTCTGCTATACGTATCGCTTGAGAGTTTGGACAATCCATAAGTAAAGCGGTGAATTCTTCACCACCATTTCTGAAGACTTCATCAAAATTTCTACAATTAAGAGTTAATATTTTCCCAACCTCTCTTAATACAACGTCTCCCTCTTTATGTCCATAAGTATCATTGACCTTTTTAAAAAAATCAATATCTAGCATAAGTAGTGAAAGATTTTCATCCTTTTCACGGGCAATATTTGATGCATTATTAAGTAAATAGTCAAATTGTCTTACATTATTTAAGCCTGTGAGAAAATCTTTGGTAGCTTCTTTTTGCAGTCTTCTATATACACTGTTAGTGGTTAAACTGTAGTTTACATAACAATATGTGATTGCTGAAACAATACAATATGAAAGCCAGTATATAACCATTACTATTATAATGTTACTGCTACCTCGTAACAATATGTAAAGTACTATGCCTGAAGCAACCAACACAAATAATGTTGAATAGACCCATTTTTTCCATAATTCTATCGTGTACTTGCCTATATACCAGCAACCAATCGAATTTATTATTGCACCAACTACAGCCAATATAGATGACATGTTGATTCCAAAATATACCATACGGAACGTGGCAATCATAATACCTGAGATAAATATCGGAATGCCTCCTCCGAAAGATGCGCAAATTATTATTGCGATATTACGAAAATCTATTATTGTGTTATCATCGACTTTGATACTAAACATCATGAGCAATATACCTAAAGCACCAAATACTAAACCAATAGTAAACTTAGTATTTTTAGAATAACACTCATCAAAATTATATCTTTTAATTAATTGACTTCCTAGACTTATGAAGCTAATTAGGACTGCCATATTTACAAATAAGTCTTCTAACAAGATAATGCTCCTTTACTTATACCTACAATTCTAATAATTAAAATCACAGAAGCATTACTTGAATTAAATAATTTTTGTAATTCTTAGAAATTTTAACCACTAGTACATTATAACTATTATATCGACATAAAGCAATAAATATGATAGATTATTCATTTTCGCCTATCAATATCAGTGCAGACAATGGTAAAATTCTTGTTTTCTGCATTAACATTTTACACTTGAAAAATATGGATTTAAATTGTTAATATAGTCGGAGAAATCCTTTACTAATTCTAATCCGTTTGCTTCTATGTTTTGCTCTGCAATTTTATCATAGTATTCTAATTCATGAATAAGGATAGGTATATCATATTTGAATTTCTTTCTTATTACTCCACTACTATGTAGTTCTTTCACAACTTCAATTAATATTTGTACAAATGAGTCAGTAATTTTTCCTAATTCTGTCATTAACTCCGTTGTAGTATCAAAAGGATTGTAATGTTTCATATATAAAAAGTTATTTTCTAATATCCATTCTTTTATAAGAGTACGAGAAGTTTCATTCACACCATAGGTGCCTTCAACATTCTGAGGCCAGTATGCATAATTCCACCTTACTTCTTGCTCAACTTCTTGCTCATCAGCGTACTTTAGATTTTTGATTACCTCTTGTTCTGTATTATATCCTAAGGTAACAGTTGGTTTACAAGGGTTATCTTCCATATCATAAACAAAAAAAGATATAACATAAATATCATCAATCTCCCAGGAATTTATGAGTGGTATAAAGCTAGCAATTATTTCATTTTTAATGTTTTCTTTTAGCATAGGACCTCCGTCATTCTACATTTTAGTATTATTCATATTCTTTTAAAGGTAACGTTAACTTACGATAAACATTCTCATCGTTGTAGGAAAAATCTTCATCATCCCCTGGGATAGTCACGACGCGATAATAAATTGTATTGCTTAGTATATCAAAGGATTTACTGTAACATTGTGAACCCAAATATATCTCATAGGAACCATCTTTTTTAACACAGTAGGTGGGAAAACCACCATCATTATCCGTTTTTATAATCATCCAATCCCCTTTAATACAAATATCGGCAATTGACCCACTATATTTATCTAAGTTATTGACGTCATATATAAACTGATGTTCCTTCCCATCATAGGTCACCTGGTAGATTTTTGTTTCCAAAGTGTAATAAAGATAATTATCATCTAAACAACTTAATTTTAAAGAATTTATATATGGATTTAAATTTTTGTCAATTGTCACTAGATTAGTCATGATACCTGAACTATTGATTTTTCGTATTATAGGATCAGAAGTAGACTCTTTTTGGTAAATAAAATATAACCCATTGCTATTTCCTTTCATTTCTGAAATTCTATACGCCGATTTTATTACATTTTTCGTAGTTTTATCATCTAAGGTTATGGAAGTAAGGGGTGAATTAATATTTTTGTTGTAATAAATCATATTATTTGCAAGGACTGGAATCTCAGGGGAATAGTAATCGTTTAATTCTCGTATTATTTGATTCTCTACTCCGTTTACTTTTATACGAGATATCACCATTTTATTTGTATCATTCGTGTAATTATAGTCACAATAGTATATATATTTGCCATTTAATCCTAAAACGTGTAACTTACTTGACTTTGAAACAAGTGATACCAACTGCTTTTTATTTGTACCATCTGTCTTAATACGAAAGATACCCATCTTTGTTGTGTAATAAATGTAGTTATCTTGATGGTAAAAAGGATTTGCATCAACTTTGGTTAATACCTTTTTTATCCCAGTTTTTTGATCCTTCTTGATTAAATTTACAGTTTCAGTACTTTTACTTACTACGCCACTTTTATAATAAACGATACTATTATTTGCATCCTTAATGGCGTCATTCCCTTTTAATACATCTACTGTAGATGCTGTTGCAGAATTAGAAAATAAAAATAGCATGGTAAAAACAACTGAAATCATAAGTAAAATACAACTATGAAATTTTCGAATCTTCATGGAATTCTCCTTTCAATAAATTACCTGAATTATCTTACAACGTAACGCATGTGGGTATCTCTAGCGTATTCATAAGCATAGGAATCTTCCCCTACAATTAAGGTAATTAAATCCTTACATTGAAAGAATGCAGAACTAGAAATATTTATTACTGATGCTGGCACTGTGATAGAATCTACCCGATATCTACAATTAAATGCGTAACTAGTGATCATTTCCACATTATTAGGAATAATAACATCACCAGAACAATTAGATGCATCATATAAAACTTTACCGATAATTACCATTTTGGTGTTCTTTTTGGCTTCAGTTAACCATGCTGTTTTATGAAATGCCATACCACCAATATTAACAAGGCTTTTTGTAGGAAATGTTATATTTTTTAACTTCGTACAGTTATAAAATGCTCTTGATTCAATTTGTGTAATACCTTCGTTCATTTTCACTGTTAATAGTTCAGTGCAACCTGAAAATGCTCGATTACCAATTGTTTTTAGTGATGCCGGAAATGATAAAGAAGTAAGTTTTATACATTCACTAAAAGCTTGCTCCCCAATAGATTCTAATTTGGCATTAAAGGTGATTGACATAAGGGAGGAGCAACTATTAAAAGCATATTCTTCAATGGTTTCTAAATTCTTTGGTAAACTTATATTATTTAATGCTGAGCACCCAGAAAAGGCAGCGTATTTAATGGAGATAATAGTTGACGGTAAGTTCACTGTTTTTAGTTTTTTACAGTAGGCAAATGTGTAATCATTTATAGATTTTACACCTTCAGGTATTGTTACAGAGGTAATGGAAGAACCAGAGAAAGCTCGTTTTGTTATATAGGTAATACCATCTGGTATAATCACATTACCCTTACAAGAAGAACCATCAACGAGTATATTATTCACAATAACCATAGGATTTTTCTTCTTAGCATTGTTTAGCCATAGGGTACCTTTAAGTGCTTCGTCACCAATGGTTTGTAGTGTTTTTGGGAAGTTTATACTTTCTAGTTTTATACACCCTGAAAATACGGATGATGGTAGAGATGTTACCCCTTCAGGAATGTTAATTTTTTGTAATGATGTACAATTATTAAAGGCTCCATCACCTATAACTTCAACAGTTTTTGGCAATGTAATCGTTGTTAGCTTGTTACAGAAAGTAAATGCATTAGGTTCTATTTCTGTGAGTCCGTTTGCAAATTTCACTTCCTTTAATGAAGTGCAGCTGTAAAAAGCAGAACTTCCTACATTTAATAAAGTTGTTGGAAACGAGACAGAGGTTATCTTTGTGTGACTAAATGCACCTTCGCCAATTCTTTTAACACCTAGGGGGATTATTATATCACCAGTGGTTTTTCCAATTAACAAAGTATCATTCATAATAATATATGGTTCTTCTTTTTGGTTCTCTAACCATTTTGTCTCCAAGAACATGTTAGCATTGATATTACAGTTTGATTCAATTGTAATATTTTCAAGTTTAGAGCAGCCATAAAATATATTATAGCCAATGGATTGGACGGACTTTGGGATGATAATGTCCGTTAGGGAGGTGCAATTGTTAAATGCTTGTAGCCCTATCTCTTTTACGTTAGGTGGTATGGTTATTTCTTTTAAATTGCTACAATATGAGAATGCCTCTAAACCAATTTCTATAAGGCTATCCGGAAGATAAATCTTCTCCATTTGTTTGTTATGAAAAACCCATGAGTCTATTTTCGTTACACCTTCAGGGACAACTATAGATGTTTCATTTCCAGTATAAGTAGTCAATATTCCATCTTTTATGGTAAATAATGAACTATCACTTTCTTGCATGGGAGCTGAAATGGTGTCCGCCATAGTGGCATAAACGAAGGTTGTAAATGCATTATTACTAATTATTAAGAAAAATAGAATTGTTGACATCCCGATTAAAATTTTTTTCATTTTTTCACCCATAACCTCTCTCTTAGTATTAGTCATATTCTTTCAAAGGTAATGTTAACTTACGATAAACACTCTCATCAAAAGAGTATTCGTCATCCCCAGGAATAGTCACGACACGATAATAAATTGTATTACTTAGAATATCAAATGAATTATTGAAACATTCAGATCCTAAGAGAATCTGATAGGAGCCATCTTTTTTTACACAGTAAGTGTAATAGCCACCGCCTGTATCTTCGTCCGTTGTTATAATCATCCAATCCCCTTTAATAAAAATCTCGGCAATATCCGTACTATATTTATTTAAGTTACTAGCATCATATAATAGTTGATGTTCCTTTCCATCATATGTCACTTGGTAGATTTTTGAACCGACAGTATAATAAAGATAATCATCTTCAAAACAACTTAATCTTGTTTTGTTTGTATACGAATATAAGTCATTTTCTAGAGTCACTAGATTGGTGATTTCCCCTGAACTATCAATTTTTTGTATTATGGAATCAGAAGTAGACTCTTTTTGATAAATAAAATATAATCCATTTCTATTTCCTTTCATTTCAGAGATACTATACGGCGCTTTTATTACATTTTTCGTAGTCTTACCATCCAAGGTTGTGGA
>JAEWHU010000371.1 GCA_023387635.1 Bacillota bacterium | reverse complement strand
ATCCAGAGGATTATAAAGAAGAAGTTTTCTCACGTATAAGTAAGCTAGTTGAATACGCAAAAGAACATGGAGTTATCTTACTCCATGAGAATGAAAAAGATATATATGGTGATAATGCAATTAGATGTAAAGATCTAATGGAGAGATTTTATGGAGACCATTTTAAATTAACCTTTGATTTTGCTAATTTTGTGCAATGTAATCAAGATACCATAGAAGCATTCCATATGTTAAAACCATATATTCACTATATTCATATTAAGGATGCTCTATGTAGTAGCCATGAAGTAGTGCTCCCAGGAAAAGGGGATGGTAACCTCCAATCCATATTATCTATGCTAGATGATATGGGTTATGAAGGATTTTTAAGTTTAGAACCTCATCTTGCTAACTTTTCTGGATTTAATAAGTTAGAGTTACAGGTAGGGGATAAAAAGTTAGATGATGGTGCCTATGCTTATACTATGGCATATAAAGAATTAGTTGAATTAATAAAATAATAAGTTATTCATGCATAGTGTAGGATCTAGTTGTAGGTCCTACATTTTTGTTGTTATGATTCTTAATTAAATACAAAGGATTTATTCTTGTAACTAAATAAAGGAAAGAGTTATCCATCATTTTATAAAACTTTAAGAAAATTTACAAAATATTTCTAATTGTAGACTATATTTCCTTTTTTTGCTATACTTAAATTATAACTAGAATCATATGAATGTAATGTATACAAAAGGGAAGGAGTAATTTTTATGGGATTATTTCAAAGGGAGAAAAAATGCTATGATGGTTATTTAGTCAAGAAATTAGATCCAATTGTTTTTATGATGCCATATATAATGCCAAGAAAGGCTGATAGTGAGGTAAAGGTTGAGTTGCGTATCGATCTTGAAAAAGTTGAGCAATTTATACGTGAGCAGAAAAAAGAAAACATAAAAAATTTAACTTTGTATCATATTGTATTTGCATCTATAGTAAGAGCGGCTACTGTTACACCAGAAATTAATAGATTTATTGCAGGAAGTAGGATTTATCAAAGAAGACATGTAAGGATTTCAATGGTTGTGAAAAAGGAACTGGCCATTACAGGAAAAGAAACCACTATATTTCCTACTTTTGAAACAACAGACAGTCTAAAAGAAATTGTTAGTAAAATTACATGTGAAACAGATGCAGCCTTATTAGATAAAAAAGCGGATAGTAATAATTTTGATAGATTAACAAGGATTCTTTACTACACACCTCCATTATTACTTAAAAGTGTAGTTGGATTTATAATGTTTTTAGATCGCCATGGTTACTTGCCTAAGTTTATAGTGAATTTACAACCTTTCCATAGTGGATTTTTTATATCCAATGTTGGCTCCATTGGGTTACCGGTGGTCTACCATCATCTATATGAATTTGGTACAACTACATGTTTTGCAACCATAGGTAAAAAAGAAACAGTTAATATTATTAATTCTAGTGGTGAAGTTGTGAGAAAAAGATATTTACCCCTTAAGTTTGTACTAGATGAGAGAATATGTGATGGCTTTACTTACTCATGTGCTTTTCGAACTATTAAAAAATGTTTTGATAATCCAGAATGGTTATTGGAACCTTATAATAAGAATAAAAATTAAGTATTATTTACATAAAATAGAGGAAAGCTTTCTATGAATTAATAATAGAAAGCTTTTTTCGTGGAAAACCGCTTTTAATCCTAGATTAGAAATGGTATAATAACATAACTATTTATTATAAGGGGATATTTGGCTAGGAGAGCAAATGGAATTTTTTTGATATAAGGAGCATGTAAAATGAGAAAAAAGATTAAAGTTAAAGGAGCTCTGAAATTATATTTAGATTGGCCAATATTACTATCAATTCTGCTAATTGGTATGAATATCAGTATTTACTTTGTTGACCAGAAGGCAGGCACCATTGTTACGTTATTTGTGTTGTTATATATTATTTTTGCTATATTTCTCTATTTAGTTAAAAGGAATGCTATAGTTGGTGATTTAGTTCGCTACGCTGCGGATTATGGACAAGTGCAAAAACAATTGTTAAAAGAAATGGCATTACCCTATGGAATTCTAGATTGCGAAGGAAAGCTACTATGGGGAAATAATGAATTCCTAGATATAATTGAGAATGAGAAGTTAGCAAAAAAGTCCATTTCCAATATATTTGAAGAAATAACACAGGATGGATTGCCAAAAGATATGCAGGATGTAGTAGTAAAGGTTGCAAAAAATAATAATTACTATAAAATTATATTAAGAAAAATTGTTGCATTTGATTTTGAAGACGACTATCAATGGAATTTATTTGATGATATGGGGATAAAAGATAATAAAAATAGTCTAATTGCTATCTATATTTATGATGAAACAGAAAATAAAATATTAGCAAGAGAAAATTATGAGCAAAAGCTAATTACTGGACTATTATATATTGATAATTATGAGGAAGCGCTTGAAAGTATTGATGAAGTGAGACGCTCCTTATTAATTGCATTAGTAGATCGTAAAATTAATAAATATATGCAAAGTATTGATGCAATTATAAAAAAAGTGGAAAAAGATAAATATATATTTATCTTTAAACAAAAATATTTATTACAATTGCAAAGTAATAAATTTAGTTTATTAGAAGAAGTTCGCTCTGTTAATATTGGTAATGAAATGTCTGTTACCATTAGTATGGGTGTAGGCGTTAATGCTGAATCTTATCTTGCTGGATATGAATATGCAAGAGCAGCCATTGATTTAGCACTTGGTAGAGGTGGAGATCAAGCGGTTGTGAAAGAAGGCGAGAAGCTACTTTACTATGGTGGTAAGAGCATTCAAGTGGAGAAAAGTACAAGAGTTAAAGCTAGAGTAAAGGCACATGCTTTAAAAGAATTAGTGGAAGCCAAGGACAAAGTAGTAATTATGGGACATGCCATTGGAGATGTGGATTCTTTTGGAGCAGCTGTTGGTATTTATCGTATTGCAAAAACATTAAATAAAAAAGCTCATATTGTTATTAACGAAGTAACCACTTCTGTAAGACCATTAATGACAAGATTTCTACATAATCCTGATTATGAAGAAGACTTATTCTTAAAAAGTGATGGGGCGATGGCAGTAGTTGATAATAATACTCTACTTGTAATCGTTGATGTTAATAGACCAAATTATACAGAATGTAAAGAATTATTAGGGCTTACTAAAACCATAGTAATTCTTGACCATCATCGTCAGTCGGGTGAAGCGATTGAAAATGCAGTATTATCCTATATTGAACCATATGCTTCTTCATCTTGCGAAATGGTAGCAGAAGTACTTCAATACATTGGTGAAGGATTACGACTTCGCCAAGTGGAAGCAGATGCTATGTATGCTGGAGTTATGATAGACACCAATAATTTCTTAACTAAGACGGGTGTAAGAACCTTTGAGGCAGCAGCATTTTTAAGGAGAAGTGGTGCTGATGCTACTAGAATTAGAAAAATGTTTCGTAGTGACCTACATGAATTTAGAACGAAAGCGGATTCCATTAGTTCAACTGAAGTATATTTAGAACATTATGCAATTTCGGTGTGTTCTAGTGATGGCATCAACAGCCCTACAGTACTTGGAGCGCAAGTAGCCAACGAACTACTAAATATAAATAATATTAAGGCGTCTTTTGTGTTAACAGAATTTAATAACAAAATTTATGTAAGTGCTCGTTCAATTGACGAAGTAAATGTTCAAGTTATCATGGAAAAACTAGGTGGTGGTGGACATATGAGTGTTGCAGGTGCTCAATTTACTGGATGCACTATAGAGGAAGCTATTGTTAATGTTAAATCAATATTAAACTTTATGACACAAGAGGGAGACATCTAATAAAGGTTATAGGATAGAATTTAGTAAAGATAGAAATTATTTTGTTTAAAAAAAGATTATTAATGTTATAATTAAGATTAAGATGTAACAAAGGAGAGACTGATATGGAAGTTATTTTACTACAAGATGTAAAGGCATTAGGGAAAAAAGGCGATTTAGTAAAGGTGAATGATGGTTATGCAAGAAACTTTATATTACCTAAAAAATTAGGTTTAGAAGCGAATGCTAAGAATTTAAATGATCTTAAATTACAGAAAGCTGCAGAAGAAAAAAGACTCAAAGAATTACTAGAAGAGGCAAAAGAATTTGCTAAAAATATTGAGGATAAAACATTACAGCTTTCAATAAAATCAGGTGAGGGCGGACGTACTTTTGGTTCTATCTCTACGAAAGAAATCGCTACTGCGCTTAAGAGTCAATTTTCTCTTGATGTTGATAAAAAGAAAATTCAATTAAGTGATCCAATTAAGAATATTGGAATGCATACAGTACAAATTAAAGTTCATCCACAGGTGAATGCAGAACTTAAAATAAAAGTTAGTGAACAATAAAAAGACGTTACTGTTAGGTAACAAAGGATGATTGTTAACCAAGCGGATATATTAGTATCCGCTTAAGTTATTTAGGAGGAAAGCCCGATGGATGAGGCATTTATAAAAAAAGTATTACCTCATAGTTCAGAGGCAGAACAATCAGTGATTGGTTCTATGATAATGGATAAAGATGCGATTGTTGCTGCAACTGAAATTATAAATGGTGAAGATTTTTATGAACAGCGTTTCGGTGTCCTATTTGATGCCATGGTTGAACTCTTTAATGAAGGTAAGCCGGTAGACTTAATTACCCTTCAAAATAAATTAAAAGAAAAAGATGTTCCACCAGAATTATGTAGTTTAGAATTCATTAGAGATTTGATTACAGCCGTGCCAACATCAGCAAATGTTAGATATTATGCTAATATTGTTAAGGAAAAATCAACTCTTAGACAATTAATAAAGGTAACAGAGGGTATATCAAATGAATGTTACTTAGATAAAGAAAAGGTAGAGAGTATTCTTGAGACAACAGAAAAAAAAGTATTTGATATATTACAAAAAAGAAATACTGGAGATTTTGTTGGGATTAGGGATATTGTATTTAAATCCCTAGAGAGTATTGAAGCAGCGGCAAGAAATAAGGGTAGTGTTACAGGGGTAGCAACGGGATTTTATGATTTAGATTATAAAACAGCAGGACTACAACCTTCTGATTTAATTCTTATTGCAGCGAGACCGTCCATGGGTAAAACAGCTTTTGTATTAAATATTGCTGAACATGTTGCACTTAGAAGTAATATCACCACAGCTATCTTTAGTCTAGAAATGTCAAAGGATCAATTAGTAAAGCGTATATTATCAATGCACTCCAAAGTGGATTCACAGTCTATGAGAAGTGGTGATTTAAGTGATGATGATTGGCTAAAGCTAGTTGAAAGTGCTAGAACGATCGGCAATTCAAATCTAATTATTGATGATACATCAAGTATATCCATTGGTGAATTAAGATCAAAGTGTAGAAAGTTTAAGCTAGAACATAATCTAGGACTTGTAATTATCGACTATTTACAATTAATGTCTGGTAGTAAAAAATCAGAATCAAGACAACAAGAGATTTCAGAAATTTCACGTTCATTAAAAGGTCTAGCAAGAGAAATTAATGCTCCTGTAGTAGCACTTTCACAGTTAAGTCGTGCAGTTGAGCAAAGACCGGATAAAAGGCCGATGCTATCAGATCTTAGAGAGTCTGGGGCTATTGAGCAGGATGCCGACGTTGTTATGTTTATATATCGTGATGATTATTATAATAAGGATTCTGAAGATGCTGGAGTATCAGAAATAATTATTGGTAAACAAAGAAATGGTCCAACCGGTACTGTAAAACTTGCTTGGTTATCTCAATACACCAAATTTGCTAACTTGGAGCGTTAAGAATAAATGTAAAAAACGAATTATAGAGAATACTCTTGTATTCTATAACTTCATGTTATTTCCTGCCTACCATTGAAAATTTAGTTATTTTCCTGTCGATAAGTTAATGAAAAATTAGGCAAAAGAATATTGAACTTGTCCAATGCTGTGTTATAATTTAGAAGTGTAAATGATTAACATTGACAGAAGGGGATAGACAATAGGTGAATAAAATCAATTCACTTTGCAAAATTGTGCTGACGCTAGGATTCGAGGCGTAGTGTGAAAATTATGAATTTTCACACCGCAGAATGGAGATTAATATGGGGGAAATTCGTTACATTATATCAGATGCCTCAAAGAAAATTGATGTAGAACAATATACTTTACGTTATTGGGAAGAAGAATTAAATTTAGATATACAACGAAATGAATTGGGGCATAGATATTATAGAGAAGAAGACCTAGAAGTTTTTAAAGCTATTAAGAATTTAAAAGACAAAGGATATCAATTAAGAGCTATTAAGATGATGTTACCAGAGATAATTAAACTTAGTAAACAAGAAAATACCGATCTTGAGCAGGTACAACAAGAATGGGACAGGAATCAAATAGCAAGAGATGATAGGGAAGTTATTGTTACTGGGACTGGGAGTAAACTAGATCAGTTTAAATCAATTCTTGAGAACTTAATGGCGCAAGTCTTAGAAGATAATAATGAAAAGTTATCATTAACCATAAGTGATAATGTTACTCTTAGCGTTATAAAAGAGATGGATTATCTTTTAAGAATAAAAGAAGAAAGAGAAGAAGAACGGTTCAAGCAATTTGATAGAACACTTCGTGATATGCAAAATGGTAGGTACGAGGTTGCAGCTACTAAGATGTTAAAAAATAAAAAGAAAAACATATTTTCAAATAATAAAAAATAATATGGAAAACAATTAAGGGCCACTATAGAAAAAAGTTAAATTCTTTTTCTATAATGGCCCTTATTGTATGTAGCTCTTGAATATATTAAGCTTCAATAGCACCTGTTGGACATGTAGATGCACAAGCACCGCAATCTAAACAAGTATCAGCATCGATTTCAAAGTGAGATGCTCCTTCAGTAATAGCTCCAACTGGACATTCACCAGCGCAAGCGCCACAGCTAATACATTCATCATTAATAGTATATGCCATTTTAATATCCCTCCTTTAACTTTAGTCTTATTTATTTTAATATAAAACTCCAGATAATACAAGTTAAATATGAAACAAATTAAACAATAATATTTATTGATCTAGTGCTCTTGACTGTAATTATAACATAGATTATAATAAAAGTGTTTATAAAGAATATATACGTTAACGACGTAAGGAGGAATAGACATGGCACAAGTATCAAAAGATATGACTATAGCAGAAATCATCAGTGTTGATGAAGGTATCGTTTCAATCTTAATGGCATCTGGGATGCACTGCATCGGCTGTCCAGCTTCTCAAGGAGAATCTTTAGAAGAAGCAGCGATGGTACATGGAATGGACATTGAAGAATTAATGGGAACCATTAATGAATATTTAAGCACTAAATAATCGATGTTAATTATAGAAATTATAAATTTTTATAATAAAAAAAGCTTGAAGTTTTTATTCAAGCTTTTTTTATTTAAGATAACTTACATATCAGATAAAATTTGTATTGCATTATCCTTAACAATAACTTCATAATGTTCTTGATAATAATATTGACTTGCATAAGTGCTTCGCTCTACCTTACCATACTCGGATATAATATTACATATTTTATTAAAATCCTCTGGTGTATGCTCTGTTTTACTTATCACAAGATAATAAATATTACTTACTGGATTTTTATATAAGCTATTTACTCCTGCATAATAAGAGGCTATGATACGTGATAACTGGATTACTTCGTTTAAAGAGGCAAAAGAATATATTTTTAACAGATTTGTCTGATAAGACACGCTCTTTTTATCTTCGCTCTCTTTATTATTCTCTTTTTCTTGAAGTACTTCTGCTAATGGAATAAACTCTTCCTTGTCATCTGCTATAGTATCATCTAATAAGTCACTTATTTGTTCAAAACAATTAATAATTTCATCTGCATAAGAATCGTCCTCGTCATCATCGTAGGAATCATCTGAATCGTCTTCGGTAGAAGGTGAAAATTTAGAAAATCTGGTATCTAGTTCGTCAGGATCTTCTACTTTAGTTATTACCAATATAAGGCATTCAGGCGAAACAGGGATTGCTTCTATCATTAATGGAATATCTTCTGCTTCAAATCCAAATTCATAATTAGCCTGTTGCATCATATCACGAAAAAGTGCTTTGGCTTTTTCGCTGCCATATGCTAGTTCACTAATACGTAACTCCCTATCAACTAAATCATCTCTGTTTAAAGTACAGCGAATCTGTCTTTCACTAAGTTTCTCTATCTTCATAGAATCACATCCTTTACTAGGTGCTGGTCTGTAATACTAGCAATAAAGTATCGCAACATACAAAACAACCATTCACAATATTGTAACCTGATACCTGCGTAGCAAGAATAAGGTTATGAGTAAGTAGCTAAGGTCAGCTTCCTGACCATGCGGAAAGCGAATATCCACTTTGACTGTTGTGTAATGAAAGTATAATTTAATTGTTACCTAAAGTCAATATGATTATTTGTGAAATAGTAGTAATTATAATACGTATTAACCTATAATGTGACATACAAGTGTTCATCATAATTACCATAATTTAGGAATATTTTCGTCATTTGGCCTAATATAAAAAGATTGTAGAAATGTAAATTATTTGCTATACTAGAGATGGAAGAAATTGTTTTTTGAGTTAGATATGAAATTCGTAGAGATAAAACAATTATCTATAAGAAATTAATAGGAAAGGAGCTAATGAGTAATTTAATATGGTTTGAGAAATATGAAGTTATAAAAAAATTAGGCAGCGGTGGCTATGGTGAAGTATATTTAGTGAAACATATTTCACTAAATGGACTAAGGGCTATAAAACGTATCAGTAAACATCTTGATAATTATAAAGAACTATTAAGGGAAGCTCATATTCTACAGGAACTTACCCATCCTTTCATTCCTACGATATATGATTTTTATGAGGATAGTGAATTTACTTATATTGTTATGCAGTATATGGAAGGTGATTCATTATATCATTACAGAAGAAAATCTATTAAAATTTCTCAGGCACAGATTTTAGATTTTGGTATTCAAATCTGTGATCTATTACAATATTTGTATTCAGTGAAAAGACCCATCTTATATTTAGATTTAAAACCACATAATATTATAGTTTATGAGAATGTCTTAAAGTTAATAGACTTTGGTTCAGCCTCCTTTAAAGATGATCTTGATAAAAGAGAGTGTTCCATGGGAACAAAAGGTTATGCATCTCCAGAACTATTTACTAAAAACCCTCCTGATGAGAGAGCAGATATTTATGGAGTAGGAACCATATTATTTTTTTTATTAACAGGTAACTACTATGATGGAAAGAAGCAAGCTTTTACCGCCTCACCTTTTCTAAGTAGTTGGAAAAAGGAGTTATATCATGTTGTAAAGAGATGTTTAGCATATCACCCAGCACTACGTTATAATAATATAACGACAGTTAAAAACAAGTTGCTTAAAATAAGTCATAGAAACAATTCTAACGACAAAGAAAAAACAATTCATTCCGTAACCATTGGAATAGCAGGTTCCCAAAAGAGAATAGGTGTATCTCATTTATCTTTTATGATTACTTCCTTTTATCAAGGCAAGGGAGTATCTAGTCTATACGTAGAAAATAATAATACTGGTCATATTCTATCAATTATAAAATATCTTAAAACAGTAAAAATCCAAAATGAAGTCTTTCAAATTCATAATTGTAATATGGTACAAAACGATGTATTAGACAAAGTTAATTTAAAGAATTATTTTGTTATCGTAAAAGATTATGGAATACTAACAGAGGATAATCTAAGTGAATTTTTATTATGTGACGAAAAGTTGTTAGTAATGGGAGGGAAAGAATGGGAACTATTAGAGTCTGAAATAGCCCTTGGTTTAGTAAAAGATAATAAGGATATTAAATACTTATTTAGCTTTCTAAGTGGTGATTCTTTTACTCGTATTATTAAAAATATGGGTAAGTTAGTAAGCGTTAGAATTCCATATGAGCCAGAACCTTTCACTAAAACCCAAAGTAAAAATAGTAAGGATTTTCTCTTAAAAATATTGGAAGAATGATGTTTGAATTTTATATTTTATATTAGGTATAGTATTTAGTGAAATATGGCGGTATTGTAGTTAAGTCTACCATATGCAGGAGTTAGAATATGAAAAGAAATATATTATTAAAGCGATTAGATAAAACAGACAAATTAGAAGGTAAAATTGTAATAGGAGTGATTGGTACACATAAAGGAGTAGGAGTTACTCATACTTCTATTTTATTGGCAAATTATTTTAGTAGATGGGTTGGAAAACATACGGCTTTTGTTGAATACGGTGCCCAAAATGAAATAGGCTATTTGGAAAAGAGATATGAGGATAACATGAACAGGTACTTTAAAATGCATGGTGTCACGTATTATAAGAATGTTCATGATAAGGATATAGGCTCTATTATGGGTGGTAACTATCAATGTATCATATTAGATTTGGGTACAGATTTTAATAAAAGCAGAAGTGAGTTTTTGCGAAGTGATAAAAAAATTATTATAGGAAGTAAATCACAGTGGAAAAGAGGAGAAACGGGGAAGTTTTTGAATGGAATCCATGAAGTGAATGAAGGAAACTGGATTTATATGATACCATTTGCAAAAGAAAATGAGATAAGCGCCTTAATGAAAGAGTACGATGAAACCTTTTATAGTTTTCCATATGAGCCGACGCCCTTTGTGATATCTGCAAAAACCGTGGAAAAATTGCAAAAGATATTTTAACCTTAAAGCAAGATGCGAAGTGGACCTAGAAGAGCTACTTTGACATAAACTCTTACTTAAGATGGTAGTTCAATATATATAGTATTTAATAATGTTTATGATTATGGAAATAAGATAACATATCACAAATGACCTTCTTATCCTTAGTAAATTATAAATGAAATGAAAGTAACAGTGCATCCATCTCATATAGTGAGTAAACATTTTTAGATTAATATATATTCATTGAAATCAGCTTTTAAGTAAAGGTTTTAAACTAATTTGGCTATCTACCGTATCCTCAAGATGTAAGTAAATATAGATAGCAAAAGCTTAAGAAGTGAAGAAGAAAAAGAATAAATATGCTGTATATGGATAAAGAGGTATAAACTTCTTA
>JAEWHU010000379.1 GCA_023387635.1 Bacillota bacterium | reverse complement strand
GATACGAGCCATGTGCGTATTACACCTCCGTTGATTTTAATAAGAGTGCTATTATAGTATCATATTATCATAAATGACCATATGGTGAAATGCATACTTCTTCACTCTTTGTTTTCAATGTTTCATTTTATATATCTAATTTCATAATTAAATTGCAACGAACAACACTGCCAAGTGTTTCACTTATAAGTGAATTCGTTGCCAGCCGCTTTAAATTGTGACAAACGATAAATTTCGTTTGCAGATTCGCGATAATGACACGAATACAAAACAAGCATGAAAATTATCTTCAAAGTGCTTGTTCACAATATCACAATTGCATAGTGCAGATTGTAACACAAAAAGCAAGAACTATAATATAATAAACAATCGAAGACCGCCTTATAAAGGCCCCGACTCTCCTATTGTATTAGCCTTGTCTTTGTTTGTGTCTAGGATTTTCACAGATTACTCTGATACTTCCTTTTCTTCTAATAATCTTACACTTTTCGCAGATTGGTTTTACTGATGATCTTACTTTCACAGTAATTCACTCCTTTCAAAAAAAGTCCGTTTATCATTATAACATTGAAACTATATTAAATCAAGTAAAAATACATATTATTTTAAATATATTTTTACAAAATTTTAATTCTATTTATCTCTCCAAATAATTCTACCTTTAGTTAGATCATAAGGGGATAACTCTAATGTTACTTTATCTCCAGGTACTATTTTGATGAAATTCATACGTAGTTTACCACTAATATGAGCTAATACCCTATGTCCATTCTCTAACTCAACTTGAAACATAGCATTTGGTAATTTCTCGATTACGGTTCCTTCGATTTCTACCACATCTGTTTTTGACATAATGTCACCTCCATGATATTAAATACACTGAAATTTATGACGACACATCTTAAACTCCCTTTTAAGTTACTAATTGTTTATAATAAATTTTTATTGCACGTTTTATATCTTCATTTATTATAGATTTTTTATTGTCAATTTTATATTGTAAATTCTCATCTACGTAATAAATAGGTTGAACATGTTTTTTGTTTTTTTTCTTCGGTTTCTCTAGTGTTCTGTATATGCCATCCATTAAATATATATATTCAGAGTCTGACTTCAGTATGACAAAGACTTTCCCTTTGTCATGACCAGATTTTGATATTACCATGTGGCCAAATAGAAATTCAAACATACCTAATCTCTCCTTGTATATATGATTTCTGCACTTTTCCATCAGGAATGTGTTTACATCTATTTTTATCTGTAAGGATTACGGTTTTTGGTAATAATTACAGATTTCTGTAGTATTACAGAATCTTTCTAGCTACGGATAATATCTCCGGTTCAGTTTCTGTGATAAGAACCGTATTCTCATAGTGTGCAGATAAGGAACCATCGCTGGTTACAACCGTCCAATCATCATCTTCCCAGTATACGTCGTAATCACCGATATTCACCATAGGTTCAATTGCAAGTGTCATCCCAGGAACTAGCTTAATGCCTCTTCTTCTCTGTCTAAAATTCGGTATCTGAGGTTCTTCATGTAGATTTACGCCAATTCCATGGCCAACTAAATCTCTTACAATAGAAAATCCAAAAGATACAACATAATCTTCGATAGCTCCAGAAATATCATTTAAATGATTGCCAGCTTTTGCATATTTCATACCTTCAAAAAAGCTTTGTCTGGTAACTTCTATTAATTTCTTTGCTTCCTGACTAATTTCACCAACAGCCCATGTTCTTGCGGCATCGGAATGATATCCTTTGTATATTACTCCTGCATCTATACTAATGATGTCTCCTTCAAGTAATATTTTTTTCTTGCTTGGGATTCCATGTACAACTTGCTCATTTACTGACACACAAATAGAAGCAGGAAAGCCATTGTAGTTTAAAAATGATGGTATACAACCATAACTTTTTATTATCTCATTCGCTTTTTTATCTATTTCAAATGTTGATATACCTGGTTGAACTATTTGCTTTAGTTCATCATGTACCATTCCTAAGATATTCCCTGCTTCGCGCATTAATTCTATTTCTCGTTCTGACTTAATTATTACTGACATATCTTCTCCCTATATATCGCTGCACTGCATTTTACACTGCAACTTTGCACTGCAAACTTTTAATTGTAATTAGTGCAATTTTTAACCTAAGATAACTCTGGCTTATACTATGAATACTACTTTTGATGATTTAAGTTTCTATTGTTCTAATATTTTAATAATATCATCAAACACTTCATTCATATCTTTTGTACCATCAACTTCAACTAATACTTTTTTCTCAGTATAGTAATCAATTAATGGTTGAGTCTGTTTGTGATATACTTGTAAACGTTTTGAAACTGTCTCTGGCTTGTCATCATCTCTTAAAACAAGTTCATTTCCACATACATCGCATATTCCTTCTTTTTTAGTTGGAATATTCACTATATGGTAAGTAGCTCCACATGCCAAACATGCTCTTCTACCTGACATTCTATTAACTATTAGAGCATCAGGTACCTCTACGTTAACTGCGTAGTCAACTCTTTCATCTTTACCTTCAAGTGCAGCATCAAGTGCTATTGCTTGTGGAATCGTTCTTGGGAATCCATCTAACACATATCCATCTACACAATCTTCTTTACTAATACGAGATACTACAAGATCTACAACTAAATCATCAGGAACTAATAAACCCTTATCAATAAAAGTCTTTGCTTTATGTCCAAGTTCGGTACCAGCCTTAATGTTTGTCCTTAATATGTCCCCTGTTGAAATATGGGGTATATTATACTTTTGGGTTAATTTCTTTGCTTGCGTACCTTTTCCGGCGCCAGGCGCCCCTAGCATAATAATTTTCATAGCAATTCCTTCTTTCCTAATAATTTTACCAAAAATTTTTAAATAACCCGTTTTTGGTCTGCGAACGGTATATTAAAGTACCACTCCTGCTTTAACATATTTATGTGATGTCGCAACACTATATGAATCTGCAAATGGCGGAGCTATGCCCCGCCTTTACAAATATCATTATGTCTATTAGTCGTTTAGAAAACCTTTGTAGTGACGAACTAGCATTTGAGATTCCATTTGTTTCATTGTTTCAAGAACAACACCAACAACGATAATAAGTGAAGTTCCGCCAAAAGATACGTTCGCTTTAAAAACTCCAGAGAAGAAAATAGGAACTAAAGCTACGATCGCAAGACCTACAGCACCAACGAATATAATATAGTTTAACACTTTAGTTAAATATTCAGTGGTTGGTTTTCCAGGACGAATACCTGGAATAAATCCACCTTGCTTTTTCATATTATTAGCTACTTCCATTGGATTAAAAGTAATCGATGTATAGAAGTAAGCAAAGAATAATAATAAAGCAATATATATCAATAAACCAATTGAGTATTTAAAGTCACCAAAAGAATCTATTTTTAACCAAGAACCTTGATCAAGTACTTTTAATACTTTTGGCCAAAAATGTGCCCTCTCTGGATATACTCCAAAGAAAGAAGCAACTACAATTGGAAATTGCATAATAGAACCAGCAAATATTACAGGAATAACACCAGCAGTATTTACTTTTAAAGGAATATGAGTAGATTGTCCACCTACCATTTTTCTTCCTTGTACTTTTTTAGCGTATTGTACTGGTATCTTTCTTTGTGCATCTTGTAATATAATTATAAATACTACCATTAAAACGACAACAGTTATAATAATAAGTACAGCAATAATTCCTTGAATAATATTTTCACCTTTTATGAAATTAGCATATAAAGTATAAAAATCATTTGGCATTCCAGAAATAATATTTATCATTAATATGATAGATATACCATTGCCTACGCCCTTTTCGGTAATTCTTTCGCCTAACCACATTAAGAAAGCAGAACCAGCTGTTAGAGAGGCAACTACAATTACTACGTTAGTAAATGTAATTCCACCCTCTAATATACCAGAACCACCAAATCCAACTGTCATGGCAACAGATTCAATAAGTGCTAAACCTACTGTTACATAACGAGTATATTCAGCAATTTTCTTTCTACCATCTTCACCTTCTTTTTGTAATTCCTCTAATTTAGGAATTGCAATTGTTAACAATTGCATAATGATGGATGAAGTAATATATGGTGTAATGCTCAATGCAAAAATTGACATCCTTGTAAAAGAACCACCTGTTAAAGTATCAAAAAAGCCTAAAGAAGTTTGTGATCCGATCCATTGTGAGAAGTATTCTCTGTCGATACGTGGTACAGGAAGTTGAGAGCCAAGTCTTACAATAATTAATGCTACAAATGTGAACAATAATTTACTTCTTATATCCTTTATCTTTAAAGCATTTCGGAATGTCTTTAACATACCTAGATCACCTCAGCATTTCCACCAAGAGCCTTGATTTTTTCGATTGCACTTGCACTAAATGCATTCACTTTAACATCAAGCTTCTTAGTAAGTTCTCCATTTCCAAGAATCTTTACACCATCTTTTGGGTTTCTGATGATGCCAATTTCCATTAAAGATTCAATAGTAACAACTGCTCCATCTTCGAATCTATTTAATAAATCAACATTAATTGCAACGATTTCTTTTGTATTTCTATTTGTAAAACCTCTTTTAGGTAAGATACGGATTAAAGGAGTTTGACCACCTTCAAAGCCTACTCTAGGTGCTCCAGAACGAGCTTTTTGACCTTTATGACCTTTACCTGCTGTTTTACCATTTCCTGAACCGTGTCCACGACCTCTTCTAAAGTTATCACTTTTTTTAGAGCCATCTGCTGGTCTTAATTCTGATAAATTCACGTTGTACACCTCCTTATAGCTTTTATTATATCTCTTCAACCTTCACTAAATGTCTAACTTGGTTTACCATTCCCTTAACTGCTGCATTATTTGGTAATTCAACAGATTTGTTAAGTTTACGAAGTCCTAAAGCTTCTACTGTCTTAACATGTTTTGGAATTGAGCCAATTGTAGATTTTACTAAAGTTATTTTTAATTTATCTGCCATTTTTGCTCCTCCTATCCTAACATATCTTCAACAGAAATACCACGTAATTTAGCTACTTCTTCTGGAGTTTTTAACTTACTTAAACCTTCGATAGTTGCAAGAACTACGTTTTGTTTATTGTTTGATCCAAGTGACTTAGTACGTATATTTTTAAAGCCTGCAAGCTCAAGAACATTACGAGCTGGACCACCTGCGATAACACCAGTACCTTCAGGTGAACGCTTTAATAAAACAGATGCGCTTCCGAACTTACCTGTATAATCATGAGGTATACTTCCATTTTCATCTATTGGTAAGCTAATTAATTTCTTGATTGCATCTTCTTTTCCTTTACGAATTGCTTCCGGAATTTCTGTTGCTTTTCCTAAACCTGCACCTACGTGCCCGTTTCTATCGCCTACAACTACTAGAGCTGTAAATCTGAAGTTACGTCCACCTTTAACTACTTTAGTTACACGTTTAATTGATACTACTTTATCTTCTAATTCTAATTGATTAGCATCAATGATTGTACGTTTCATGCGTTTTCCTCCCTGCTTAGAATTCCAGACCAGCTTCTCTTGCTGCTTCTGCTACTGCTTTTACTTTACCTTGATATATGAATCCGCCTCTATCAAAGACAACTGTTGTAATACCTTTTTCTAATGCTCTTTTTGCAATAACTGTACCTAAGTAAGTTGCTGCAGCTACATCATTAGTTTTTTCTAACTCAGCTTTAACATCTTTTTGAAGAGTAGAAGCTGAAACTAAAGTATTACCTACTGTATCATCAATAATTTGAGCGTACATATGATTATTACTTCTAAACACAGCTAAACGTGGTCTTACAGGAGTACCGGTGAAACGATTACGTAATTTTCTATGTTTTTTAATACGAACTTTTGATCTTGATTCTTTACTAACCATTGTATTTCACCTCCAATTATTTCTTACCAGTTTTACCAACTTTACGTCTAATAACTTCGTCAGAATACTTAATACCTTTACCTTTGTATGGTTCTGGTCTTCTCTTATCTCTGATTTCAGCAGCGTATTGGCCAACTTTTTCTTTATCGATACCTGTTACAGTTATTTTATTTTGTCCTTCTAATGTAGATTCTACACCATCTGGATCAACCATTACTACTGGATGTGAATAACCTAAAGTTAAAGTTAATTCTTTTCCAGCTTTTGCAGCTCTGTAACCTACACCGTTGATTTCAAGAACTTTCTTATATCCTTCAGTAACACCAACAACCATATTGTTGATTAATGTTCTAGTAAGACCATGTAAAGATTTCATTTTCTTTAACTCGTTAGGTCTTGTAACAACGATTTCAGATCCTTCAATCGTAATCTTCATTTCTGAAGGTAATACTCTTGATAAAGTTCCTTTAGGACCTGTTACAGTAACTTTATTATTTTCTGCTATATCAACAGTAACACCTGCTGGTATAGCGATAGGCATTCTTCCTATACGTGACATGCCCGCACCTCCTAATTTATATTATCGTAGTAATAATATTAATCATATTGTTTCTTCATGCGTTTAGGAACAACGAGAAAAACTAACGTTTTTTCGTTGTTCACACGATGATGTAATAACAAGCTAATGTGATTACCAAACAAATGCTAATACTTCTCCACCTACATTAAGTTTTCTAGCTTCTTTATCTGTAACAACACCTTTGTTTGTAGAGATAATTGCTATACCAAGGCCACCAAGAACTTTAGGAAGTTCTTCCTTGTTAGCATAAACACGAAGACCTGGTTTTGAAATTCTCTTTAAACCAGTGATAATCTTAACATTTTTATCTTTACCGTATTTTAAAGTGATGTGGATAGTTTTGAAACCATCTACTTCTTCTATATCATATTTCTTAATATAACCTTCTTTAAGAAGAATGTCTGCGATAGCAATCTTCATCTTAGAAGCAGGTACATCTACTGTATCATGTTTAGCAGTATTCGCATTACGAATTCTCGTAAGCATATCTGCAACTGGATCGCTCATTGTCATGTTATTTGCCTCCTTCCTTGTTCCTTACCAGCTTGCCTTTTTAACACCTGGTATTTGTCCTTTATAAGCTAATTCACGGAAACAGATTCTGCATATTCCGTATTTTCTTAAATAACCGTGTGGACGGCCACAGATTCTACAACGATTGTACTCTTGAGTTGAAAACTTTGCAGTACGTTGTTGTTTAACCTTCATCGACGTTTTAGCCATGGAATTCCCTCCTAACTATTTTTTGAATGGCATACCGAATAATGTCAATAATTCACGAGCTTCTTCATCTGTTTTAGCTGTGGTTACGAAGATAATATCCATACCTCTAACCTTATCAACTTTATCATATTCGATTTCTGGGAAAATTAATTGTTCTTTAATACCAAGAGCATAATTTCCTCTTCCGTCAAATGCGTTAACGTTAACACCTCTAAAGTCACGTACACGAGGTAGTGCTAAGTTTATAAGACGATCAGCAAATTCATACATTTTTTCGCCTCTAAGTGTTACTTTACATCCAATAGGCATTCCTTCTCTTAATTTGAAGTTAGCGATTGATTTCTTAGATTTAGTTACAACTGCTTTTTGTCCTGCAATAATTTCAAGATCTTTAACAGCTGCATCTAATAACTTAGCGTTATCTTTCGCTTCACCAACGCCCATGTTTATAACTATTTTATCTAATTTAGGTACTTCCATTACGTTTTTATAGCCAAACTTTTTAGTCATACCTTCAACAATTTCTGTCTTATATAATTCATTTAATCTAGTCAACTTATGAGACCTCCTCTCTTAGAATTAGTCAATTACTTCGCCCGTTGATTTTGCAATACGAACTTTTTTAGGTCCTTTTTTACCTTCTTCAGTAGTAAAACCAATTCTGGTAACTTTACCTTTATGAACGTACATTACGTTGGAAATATCAATCGGTGATTCTTGGTGGACAATACCGCCCTTTGGATTAGTTTGGCTAGCTTTTGTATGCTTTGTGATCATATTCACGCCTTCAACTAATACTCTGCCTTCAACGACAGCAATTACTTTGCCTTCTTTGCCCTTATCTTTGCCAGTGATTACTTTTACAGTATCACCTTTTTTGATTTTTATAGTAGACACAGTCGACACCTCCTTATAATACTTCTGGTGCTAATGAAACGATTTTCATGAATTGTTTTTCTCTTAATTCTCTTGCTACCGGTCCAAAGATACGAGTTCCTTTTGGATTTTTGTCATCTTTTATAATAACAGCTGCATTTTCATCAAATCTAATATATGAACCATCTTTACGACGAGCCCCTTTTACAGAACGAACAACAACCGCTTTAACAACATCACCTTTTTTTACAACACCGCCTGGTGTTGCATCTTTAACCGAAGCAACAATAATATCACCGATATTAGCATATCTTCTTGTAGATCCGCCTAATACTCTGATACATAATAATTCTTTTGCACCAGTGTTATCAGCAACTCTAAGTCTTGATTCTTGTTGTATCATGACTTTACTCCTTTCAGCACATCTTATTTTGCTCTTTCAATAACTTCAACAAGTCTCCATCTCTTATCTTTTGATAAAGGTCTTGTCTCCATAACTTTTACTCTATCACCAATTTTGCAATCGTTGTTTTCATCATGAGCTTTTAACTTATAAGTTCTTTTTACGATTTTATTGTATAATGGATGTTTTACATGATCAGTTACTGCAACTGAGATTGTTTTATCCATCTTATCACTTACTACTTTTCCAGTACGAACTTTTCTTAGATTTCTTTCCACAATAATTTCTCCTTTCACAAATCAATATTCCAATGATTAGTTAGAAGCCTTAGCTTTTTCAGAAATCACTGTTTGGATTCTTGCAATGTTTTTTCTAACATCTTTAATTCTACTAGTATTATCTAATTGATTTGTAGCGTTTTGGAATCTTAAATTAAAAAGTTCCTTCTTAGCAGCTACTAATTCTTCATTTAATTCAACAGTTGATTTACTTTTTAAATCTTCTACATATTTATTAGTTTTCACTGCCCGCACCTCCTTCTAAGTCTGCGCGAGAAACTACTTTACACTTAACTGGTAATTTATGCATTGCTAGACGTAATGCTTCTCTCGCTGTTTCTTCAGGAACGCCTGCAATTTCAAACATTACACGGCCTGGTTTAACTACGGCTACCCAAAATTCAAGTGAGCCTTTACCAGAACCCATACGAGTTTCTGCTGGTTTTGTTGTAACAGGTTTATCTGGGAATATTTTAATCCAAACTTTACCACCACGTTTGATATAACGAGTCATAGCAATACGAGCAGCTTCGATTTGATTTGATTTAATCCAACATGGTTCTATAGCTACTAAACCGAATTCGCCGTGAGAGATTGTGTTACCTCTTGTTGCTTTTCCCGCTAAGGAACCGCGGAATTGTTTACGGCGCTTTACTCTTTTAGGCATTAACATTATTTATCTCTCCCTTCCACTTTAGGTGCTTTTGTTGGAAGAACTTCTCCTTGATAAATCCAAACTTTAACGCCTAACTTACCATAAGTAGTATCAGCTTCTGCAAATCCGTAATCGATATCTGCACGTAAAGTTTGTAGAGGAATAGTACCTTCGCTGTAGAACTCAGTACGAGCCATATCTGCACCACCAAGACGACCAGAAACTGCAGACTTAATACCTTTTGCTCCAGATTTCATAGTTCTTGCCATTGTAGATTTCATAGCTCTTCTAAAAGATACACGATTCTCAAGTTGAGCAGCAATACTTTCAGCAACAAGTTGTGCGTTTAAGTCTGGTCTCTTGATTTCTTTTATATCTACCATTAATTTTTTTGTTGTAAATTTTTGAATCTCTAATTTAAGCTTTTCGATTTCAGAACCACCTTTACCGATAACCACACCAGGTTTAGCAGTAAAAATGATTACTTTTAATCTATCAGATGCACGTTCGATTTCAATCTTTGACACACCTGCGCTGTATAATTTCTTTTTAAGATATGTTCTGATTTTATAGTCTTCAACTAAATTGTCTGCAAAATCAGCTTCAGCATACCATCTTGAGTCCCAGTCATGAATGACTCCGACTCTCAAGCCATGAGGATTAACTTTCTGTCCCATTCTTGCCCTCCTTATCTCTCATTCAATACTACAGTGATATGACTCATTCTCTTTAAAATTCTATAAGCTCTACCCTGTGCTCTAGGTCTGATTCTTTTCATTGTTGGTGCTGTATTAGCATAACATTCTTCAATATATAATTTTGTCACGTCCATGCCGTTGTTGTTCTCAGCATTAGCAATCGCTGACTTTAATATTTTTTCAATTACAGTTGAAGCATATCTTGGATTATAAGCTAATATACCAAGGGCTGTTTCAACATCTTTGCCTCTAATAGCATCTAAAACGAAACAAGCTTTTTGAACAGACACTCTACTGTAAGATAACTTAGCTGATGGTCTTGTGTCTTTGTTGTTTTCATTTCTTTCTCTTTTTATCTGGGATCTATGTCCTTTAGCCATGGATGAAACCTCCTTTCAATACCATAATAACTATCTTCTAGTCTTCTTTTCGTCTTTACCATGTCCTCTAAAAGTTCTAGTTGCAACAAACTCACCAAGTTTGTGTCCAACCATATCTTCTGTTACATATACAGGTACATGTCTTCTTCCATCATGAACTGCAAATGTATGTCCAACCATTTGAGGGAATATAGTAGAACGACGTGACCAAGTTTTAATAACAGTCTTGTCGCCTGCTGCATTCATAGCATCTACTTTTTTAAGTAAATGTGAGTCAGCAAATGGTCCTTTTTTTAATGAACGAGCCATAGGTTTAACCTCCTTAATTATTTAACAGTTTTACCGTCTCTTCTTCTTACGATCAATTTGTTAGACTTTTTATTTGATTTTCTAGTCTTTAATCCAAGTGCAGGTTTACCCCATGGAGTAACAGGGCCTGGACGACCGATACCAGTTCTACCTTCACCACCACCATGTGGATGGTCATTAGGGTTCATTACGGAACCACGAACAGTAGGTCTAATACCCATGTGACGTTTACGTCCTGCTTTACCAATTGTAATTAACTCATGATCAATATTTCCAACTTGACCGATTGTTGCACGGCAGTTAATTGGAACTAATCTCATTTCACCAGATGGTAAACGAAGTGTAGCATATTTGCCTTCTTTCGCCATTAATTGTGCGCTGTTACCAGCAGAACGAACTAATTGGCCACCTTTTCCTGGATATAATTCAATGTTGTGAATTTGTGTACCAACAGGGATGTTAGCTAGTGGTAAACAGTTACCTACTTTAATCTCTGCTGTTTCACCATTCATAAGTGTTGTTCCAACAGTTAAACCGTTAGGTGCAAGAATATAAGCTTTTTCTCCATCTGCATAGCAAATTAATGCAATGTTAGCTGTTCTGTTTGGATCGTATTCGATTGTTAAAACAGTTGCTGGAATTCCATCTTTTCTTCTTTTAAAATCTATCATTCTATACTTTCTTCTAGAACCACCACCACGATGTCTTACAGTAATCTTTCCTTGGCTGTTACGACCAGCTGTTTTAGTTAAAGAAACTAATAAAGATTTCTCAGGTGTAGCTGTAGTGATTTCACTGAAATCAGAACCAGTCATGTGTCTTCTGGAAGGTGTATAAGGGTTATACTTTTTAATTCCCATTATTAGCACTCCTTTCGAGCTGAAATTTTATTCTTTTATCGGCGAATAAATATCCATACTTATTTATTACTTATTTGTTACTTATTTATTATAATCCTGCAAAAATTTCGATTTCTGCACTATCAGCTGTTAATTGTACAATCGCCTTTTTAACTTTTGAAGTTTTACCTGATGTGTTACCACGTCTACGGTTTTTACCCTCTAAGTTCATAGTGTTAACTGTAACAACCTTTGTTCCAACGAACATTTTTTCAACAGCTTCTTTTATTTGATTTTTTGTAGCGTCCGGATGAACTGAAAATGTATATTTTCTGTCGCTCATAGCGTTCATACTTTTTTCAGTGATTATCGGTTTTAGTATAACATCATAATATTTTAAATTTGCCATTATGCGTACACCTCCTCAATCTTTGTAAGTGCATCCTTAGTAATTACTAATGTATCATATTTTAAGATATCATATACATTAATAGTATTAGGTAATGCTGTTCTTACAGAAGGAATGTTTCTTGCAGATAGAATTACATTATCATTCTTATCTCCAATAACTACTAATGCTTTGTTTACTTTTAAATTATCAAGTACTGATACCATTTTCTTAGTTTTGATTGCATCAAAATTAAGTTCATCTAATACGTAAATTTTATCAGCTACTACTCTAGATGTTAAAGCTGATTTTAAAGCGATTCTCTTTTCTTTTCTATTTAACTTGAAAGAGTAATCTCTTGGCTTTGGAGCGAATACTACACCGCCGCCTTTCCATTGTGGAGCTCTTGTAGAACCTTGTCTTGCATGACCAGTTCCTTTTTGTCTCCATGGTTTTCTACCACCGCCACGTACTTCAGAACGTGTTTTAGCACTTTGTGTACCTTGGCGTTTATTTGCAAGTTGTTGTAAAACTGCAAGGTGAACTAAATGTTCATTCATTTCTACTCCGAAGATATTATCGCTTAGTTCAACAGAACCAACTACTTTACCTTCAATATTGTAAACAGATACGTTTGCCATCTGTGTGTTCCTCCTTTCTTAAAGTTTCTAGTTTGATTTTACTGTTTCTTTTAACATTACCACAGTTTTCTTAGGTCCTGGAACAGCACCTTTTACTAATATGATATTGTTATCAGTGTCGATTCTAACAACCTCAAGGTTTTGAACAGTTACTTTTGCTGTTCCCATGTGTCCCGCCATTTTTTTACCCTTAAAAACTTTACCTGGGCTTGTAGCAGCACCACTTGAACCTGCATGTCTGTGGAACTTAGAACCATGAGCCATAGGACCTCTACCAAAGTTATGTCTCTTAATTACACCTTGGAAACCTTTACCCTTTGATTTTGCAGTAGCATCAACTCTGTCGCCTTCTGCGAAGATGTCAGCTTTAATTTCTTGTCCTACTTTGTAATCAGAAGCGTTATCAAATCTAAATTCTTTAAGATGTCTCTTATTCGCAACACCCGCTTTTGCAAAGTGTCCTTTTCTTGGTTTGTTAACTAGAACTTCTCTAATATCACCAAAACCTACTTGCACTGCATTATATCCATCATTTTCTACAGTTTTAACTTGTGTTACTGCACAAGGTCCTGCTTGAAGAACAGTTACTGGTATTAATGCACCATTTTCATTGAATATTTGAGTCATTCCGACTTTCGTAGCTAAAATAGCTTTTTTCATATCTTTTTGCACCTCCTATTAATCTACAGCGGATTACACTTTCATGCAATCATCCTAGATGGTCTACTTCGGCGCCAACTCTTGCGAATTGTCCTATATATAAACCCTAAAGGATTATTTCATTTTTTCACTCTTTTAAACTAAATTGTTAATTATTTAGTTTTCATTTTGATATCAATGTACACGCCAGCTGGCATTTCTAATCTAGATAATGCATCCACTGTTTTTGGTGTAGGCATGATGATATCAATTAATCTTTTGTGAGTTCTTTGTTCGAACTGTTCTCTAGAGTCTTTGTATTTGTGTACCGCTCTAAGAATTGTTACTACTTCTTTTTTCGTTGGTAGTGGAACTGGTCCGCTCACCTTTGATCCTGTCTTCTTTACAGTCTCAATGATTTTTGCAGCTGACTGATCGATTAGTTGATGATCGTAAGCTTTTAATGTAATTCTCATTACTTGACTTGCCATAAAAAAAGTCGCCTCCTTTTCGCACTTAATTGCAGTACGACAAGCGGTGACTGTACACAGGGCCGTGTGTGTCCACATAAGAACAGCCGAAATCGTCAAAATAGACTCTAACAGAGCTCGTTCGTGAATAACCCACGTATCTCTACTTCTATATAAGAAGATTTACTTGTACAGTGACTTGTCGCCAGTTTAATAACTTGACATTCGCTCCACGGAAAACCCGTATCTTCCATACGACAACCTCTCGCTTCTACGCTATCAATGTCACAACAGGATCATTATATAACATAGAAAAAAAATTTGCAAGTATTTTTTTTATTTTTTTATACATATTTTTATCAGAGTAAAATAACCATTATACATATAATAATTATTTTCTTTAAATATTATTCACCTATAAAAATATTATTAATCAAATAACGTTCCGTATATTATTCTCCCTATTATAAACTTCATATTATAATAGGAAGAAACACAAAATATAATGTGGATGGTACTTATGAACTATCATCTCCATTACATGGAATTATCACTACTCTCCCACCCCTAAACATAGAGGTGGGACGCAAAACAAAAAGACTTTAAATATAATTAATAGATGTTTATATACTTCTCCAACGTCCAGAAGCTCCGCAAGGTAATACTAACCCATTAGAAGTTACAGGTAAACCAATTTCATCAGCTTCTACAATACCACCAAATTTCTTTTTTACCTCAATCCCAAGAAGATAAGATAGCACAGCTGGTTGTAGACCTGTAGTATATGAATTAATCAAATAAAATAATGGTTCCTCTTTTAATACACCAGTACATAATTTAACAAAACCATGAATACTTTCTTCTATCTTCCAGATTTCGCCCTTTGGACCTCTTCCGTAAGATGGAGGGTCCATAATAATTGCGTCATATTTGTTACCTCTTCGTATTTCTCTTTCTACGAATTTTACACAGTCATCTACAATATAACGAATCGGAGCATCTTTTAAGCCAGATAGGGCTGCATTTTCGCTTGCCCATGTTACCATTCCTTTGGATGCATCTACATGGGTTACACTTGCTCCTGCTTTCGCAGCTGCTAATGTTGCGCCACCTGTATAAGCAAAAAGATTTAAAACTTTTATCTCTGCATTAGGATTCTTCTTTTTCTTTTCTTTAATCAACTCACTAAACCAATCCCAATTTGTAGCTTGTTCTGGGAATAACCCCGTATGTTTAAAACTAAATGGTTGCAAATTAAAAGTCAAATCTTTATAATTTATTTTCCACTGTTTTGGAAGATTAAAAAATTCCCATTCTCCACCGCCTTTAGAGCTTCTATGATAATGACCATTCTTTTTTCTCCAACCTGGTTCTTCTTTAGGTGTATCCCATAGAACTTGAGGATCTGGCCTAACTAGTATATAATCACCCCATTGTTCTAACTTTTCTCCTAAAGATGCATCTATAACTTTATAATCTTTCCAGCCATCAGCAACCCACATATTTACCTCTTTCTTTAAAACATATCCTTGTTTTATGTGTATTTAAATTTATTTGTATTATTTATTCATTTATTGTTTTACTTTACTATTATTATATACCTATAATAATAGAACTTAACATTCTCTTTTCACCTAATTGATTATTATAATAACAAATAAAAAAATAAGCAACTTATTTATTATAAAGAACATAATAATTTTACTAATTCAAGCAACTTATTACTAAAACTCAATGACGCAACAAAGGTCCCTTACTTATTAAAGTAAGGAACCTTTATATGTAATCTTATAATTATCACTATACAGACCTAAAAAACTACACTTTTATTATTTATTAATATCATCAAGAATAGTTTGCAATGTTTGCTTATAGGATTCTACTGCTTGAGATACTGTTGCTTCACCGGTCATAATCTGGAACATTGGTGCCCCCATATCAAATCCAATACTATTCCATAAGTCTACAGTTGGTTTCTTTCCCATAGCTACTATATATTCAAAATCTCTTGCTGTATCAAAGCAACTTTCAGCCCATTCTGTATTATCTCTATAAGATAAGTCATCATTAAACCAATTAGTCCAATCATAAATTACTTTATATAATAAGTATGGGTCTTCAACTCCCTTAGGAACCATATACCAGTTTCCGCCTGCTGCTATTGATGCATTATCAGCTGTTCCACTTGGTCCCATTGGCCATGGCACGATGCTTACATCAAATTCCACTCCTGAACCAGATTGAATCCAATGCTGAGTTGCCCAAAATGCTACTTTACCTTCTTTCCATGCATTTAAGTTATCATTCCAATCTTCTGCATTCCATGGTCTTGCAGTTTTTGATACATTATACATATCATACAATAAGTCTAGGGTTTCAACAACTGGTTTAGAACTTAAACCTTCTACTGCTCCGCCTGCAATGCTACCACCATTGGACATTACTAATTGTGGCAGTGTCATAGTCCATGCAGAACCGTATCCATAAACATCTGTAGTTCCATCATTATCATTATCCTTTGTTGTAGCCACTAGATATTCTTTAAATTTTTCCCAAGTCCACTGACCTTTATCATACAAATCTTGAGGAGACTCTAATCCTAATGCTTCTACCATAGTTGCATTATATGCTAATCCCATTGCTCCAGTTTCAATTCCATTACCTGCAAATAAATAATTTTTTTCATTTCCAAATAAATTTAAACTTTTCATTATTGTTTTATCATTATATATATCATCTGTCTTAGGAATAAAATCCTCAATTGCTTGAGCTAATCCTCCAAGAACTGCTGGTGCCCCAAATTGCAAATCTACCATATAAATATCGCAAGCTGGCTTTCCTGCAATAATAGATGTATTGATACTATCCATTACACCTTCCCAGGTAAGATTAACAAATTCCAATTTGACATTATACTTTTCTTCAATCAATCTCATGTTATCAATGGCCATTTGCGCTTCATCAACATTACCTACGTTTGGATTATCTTCTGGTTTTGTATGTCTACTATCATAATAAACATCAAACCATGTACCTACTTTAATAACTCTTGGTTCACTACCTTCATGCTTAATAGCTGGTTCAGGTTCTGCTGTTGGTTCTACCGTTGGCTCTGCTGTTGGTTCTGAAGCCTTCGTCGCTTCCACAGTTGGTGTAGCCGTGTCATCCCCAGAAGTAGTAGTGTCTTTCTTGCCACATGCAGCAAGAGACAATGTCATAACAAGAACCATTAAAATTGCCAATACCTTTTTACTTGTTTTCATTGAACAAGACCTCCTCTTTCATTTTAGTAAGCCAATTTTCCCATAGACTTACTACATTAATTTATTTACCCCAATTCCTGTTTTGGTAATCATATTTAATTATTTAAATAGGATTACTCATATGTAATTATAATACATTGCTTGGTTTTTTGCAATGATTTTGTCAAAAATATATTGTATTTTTAAAGCATAAATAGTGCATCATTGTGCATTTTGTCCACTTGTGCATTCATGACCTTTATGATTTCATGACTTTCATAATTTCATGTGATTCATGTATTAACCTACAATACCGCTTCGTTCTACACCTTCCATAAAATATTTCTGAAGAGCTATATATATTAATATAATAGGAACTATGGTTAATACGATTCCGGCATATAAATATAGCTGAGTTAATGTTGGATCATCAATTTTATCCATATTTGATATAGTCGATTGCAATGTGGTTATTTTTTTACTAATCAAAGCATCTGAATTAATTATAAATAACTTACTATAAAACATATCATTATACTGCCATACCAGAGAAAACACTGATACTGTAACCACTGCTGGAACAGAATTCACTAACATAATACGAAAATAGGTATACCAAACACCTGCTCCATCAATAAACGCTGCTTCTTCAATCTCTTTAGGTAGCCCTCTAAAAAATTGATTAAAAATATAGATATAAAGTCCAGAGCGAAGCCCTACGCCAAATATGGTCATAATATACATTGGCCATTTCGTCTCAAGTAAATTCTTTCCCTCCATTCCAAATATTTTTAATATACCAAATAAATCAAATTTCATAAAATCAATATATAATGGTAGCATTATTGTATGGGTCGGAATAACTATTGTAAGAATAACGCCCATGAATAACACCTTTTTAAACGGGAACTCAAACCTAGCAAAACCATATCCAACCATAGAACACACTACAACTTGAATTAACATTAAAGTTATAACATATATTACCGTACTCCCTAAAACCTTGGTATAATCAAGCCTTAAGAAAGCAAGCCTATAATTCTCAAGGGTTGGAGCTTTTGGAAACATATAAACCACTGGATTATATACGTCTTCTGCAGAAAAGAAGGATCTACTAATTACTGTAATAATAGGACCTAGTATAATATATGATATCCCTAATAAAATAAGTAACCTAAGCAGCGAAAGGACTATTCTTTTTATTAAAACAACATACTTAATACTTTCATTAGCTAACTTTTTATCATTTCTTATTTCATATATAAACTGCTTCGGTTTTTCAATTTTCTTAATATTCATCCTTCCCTCCTTCTTAATTATAATAAAATGTTCTCTTGGATATAAAATAAACTACAATACCAAGTATCAAACATACAATTAGAGTACTTATCATACTCATCGCTGCACTAAGACCATAAAGATAATTTGTAAAAGCTTCTTTATAGGCGGTCTCTACAATAGCGCTGTTTACAAAAGAATCCACTATGGTGTAAACAGTGTTAGTGATGATTAATGGTGTAACCATAGGAAATGTTATTTTCCAGAACGTCTCATAGGCAGTTGCACCTTCTATTTCGGATACTTCATATAATGAAGACGGAACAGCCTGTAGGGCCGCAATAAATATAATAATTTGTATACCTGATATCTTAACAATATCATATATTTTAGCTACCGCTTCTATTATGTAGTCAAAAAGGGGTGCTGGTAATCCAAACTCAATAAAAATATCAATAATTAAATCAACATTCACAGGACTAGAAGCCGCTTGCATAACTTCAGAGGACGCCGCACCTAACCCTCCTACAACGACTTGCCTTGCAAGCTCCATTGCATCATTAATCGCTCCAGAATTCATAATAACAGGAATAAAGAATATAGCTCTAAATATAGTTCTTCCTTTAAAATCTTGATTTAATAAAATAGCGATTAACAAGCTAAAGAAGATAATCAAAGGAACATCAATCAATATATCTACAATTGAATCTGATAAGGTTTGATTAAAGGTTGCATGAGAAAACAAAGCATTTTTGAAATTTTCTAATCCAACAAAAACCGTAGTATAGCCACCTTTTTCTCCCAGTATAACTTCACTTAAACTAAAACGAATGGTAAAGTACAAGCTTCTAAGATAGAACATAACAAAACCTATCAACCAAGGAGATATAAAAACAATGCCCATAATCGCTCTTTTTTCAGAAAGCGTTAGCTTTTTTTTACCTTTCATTTCTCTACCCCCCAAAGTTTGTAGCTTCTTCCACCAATTACATCACCGTCTATTTTAGCTTCACTCTTATTTGTGTTTATACAAAGGATGATTCCATTATCATAAGTTACTTTTTTAACACCACTACTTATAATTTGATGATTTGTAACATAATGGCCAGTCACTAAACGTAGTACATCATTCACCTCTTGATATATTGCCTCTGCATCTTCTAACCAGTTATCATACTTTGTAGCATAAAACCTATTCAAACCAGAATATTTAAAATTATTAGAATCTTCATAGGTGAATGTGAAACGGGGAGAGGCTCCATATTCTAGCAATCTAAGAATCAAGTTAGTTTTATCATAACTATCGCTTAAATTAATTGTTGTTCCAGTATAGTTAATTGTTCCATGAACTATCATTTGATAAAATGGTATTTCCTCATCTACTAAGTAATAAGCATTGTGACCTAGTGGTATATTCATTATTTCATCAATGTATCCCAAAGAATAATAGTTGCCACCATTCACAATTACCTCCTTACCAGTAGAATCCACTTTTCTTAACTGATCTTTAATTACATATTTAGCTTCTTCCCTATTAATTACATTGGTTCTTTTCTTATCTGAATGTAATTCATCTCCTAAATCTCTAAGAGTAATTCCTGTTACTTCATATTCCTCTATGGCTTTTACAAACTTATCTACATAGCGTGTAATAAATTTAGGTGATATTAAATTATACATGGTTTCTCTATAACCAAGCGCAGACAAATTACGAAGTGTAACCGGATTCACCTGACCAAATATAGCTGTAAAACCACCACCATAATACTTTGAACTTTCAACTTGATAACGATAACGCTTTGATATATAAGACACCTTTTGAAAAGCTAACTCAACAAATAATTTACCACCGTTATCTTCTATCTTATCTGATAATTTTTCTAGTTCCTTCTTTCCACCAAGCTTACTAACTCCAGTTATTTTATCGGGGACATCATGATAAAATCCACCATTAAACCACCCCTCATAATTCATTCTTAAATTTTTAATATTCATGGCATAGAGTGAGTCTGCTATGATACCCGCTTCGCGAAAAGTGGTAGCTTTATATAATTCATGATAAGGAATCCCCAGAAAATGCTCCGTTTGTTTTACTCCACCAATAATATCAACATAAAAAGGTATAGACTCTTCTTCCTTATTTTTAGATAAAATTCCTTTATCTAATAAGTCATTTCTTAAATAATTAGCCATACCAGCATAACTTGCATCTTCCTTTTCCATAAAGGAGTATCTTACCTTGATATCTAATTCATAAATTGAACTCTCAACAACAGGTAAATCTGAACCTTGACCAGTTGTTCCAAACATTTCAAGTTTTTCAGTTCCTCTTAAGAAGAATGTTGGATATACGTAATTGTAACCATTTAGTTTACCAGCAACATCCGCAGAGATAGCCGATAGAGCATCACCGTTCTCAATTACACCTATAAATGCACTTTCTTCTCTTTTCATCCCAAAGATAGGAAGCCTAGCATCTTCTGTATTCTCAACAACATTAAAATCAGTTGATAACGGATCTATACCATATACATATTGAAGATAGGATTGGGCCGTAACTTTTCCATTATTAAAATTTATTAAAGATCCAGAACCGTTTGGAACAACCATATATCCAGTTTCTTCTTTATTTGCTGCTCCAAAAAAACGTAGCAACTGCAAATTATATATCTTTGCTCCACCGGTTTCTTTAAACTTATCGGTAGGTACAGTTACTACTAAGCTATCCTTCTCTAATTGATAGTCAATAGTTATAGTAAAGGTAACTAATTCCTCTTTTTCCCCAGACGCTGCTGACATATCGTCTTGGTAATCTTGCGCAGTATACCCAGCTCCTTCTAAAAGCGTATTCATTTTAGCAAGAGTTGATTTTTTCATTGACGCAGATGTTAATTCTAAGAACCCATCCATCGTCTTTGATAAGCTATATTTCCCCTTAACATTTCTCGCATCCACCACTTCCATCTTATCTAAGTATATTTGAAGTCTTTCCGCTGTTATGTATACCGGTACTATTCCAGTGGGACTACCAAGGGAACCAAAGGTATAAATATATCTTATTCCATTGTCTATTCCTTCTAAGGTAAATTGACCGTTCTTTGTACTCATATCATAACTATTCATTGTTCCACTAGTTCTTTTATCATTATAATAATCAATGATAACCTGGGATTTTAAAAAGGATTTATTAATTCCAGTTGCAAAATCATTATCTGCATCAATTGGATTTGAATATGTAATATCACCTGTTCTCTTATCATATATTGCAATTTCAGCGGTAGTTGTATCTGTATATAATTTTAATTCATCGCTTTCTGAAGCAAGTACCATATTAGCTATATTATTACCATCATCTACTAAAGGTACAAATTCCTTTCCTTCTTTGAAATCATAAGTAATAAGTACATCTTTATACACATCATACTTAACATAATAAATAAAATAATGAGTATAATACCCTATTACTATTAGAAGAAGTATAGCTAGGCATGAAAGTATTATTCTTTTTAATTTTTTCATGATTTGGCCTCCTAAGTCCTAAATAATAATTCAGTATATATACTTTTAATAAATGACTCCATTTGATCAATTAAAGAATAGATAAGCAAACACATGAATATTATCAATAACATAGCTAATAGAGTTAGTATTAATGTTATTACTGTTTTACCTAGTGTAAAGTTATGAATCGTCATAATACCAACCAGTAATAATATAGCAAAATAAAACAAAGCCCCATTTACAATTAAATAGTAAAATGCCTCTTCTTTATCAGCAATAAACCTTGATAATAAAGTTGCTGGTACTAAAGTTAATACCATAGGCAACATAGAATACCCTACTACGGTAATAATATCTTTTAGTCTACCCTCACCTTCCATCAAACAAGTAATTGACCAATTTGCTATACAAAATAGAAAGAAGAAAATAGTAACACTTTGCAAATCCAATATACTATTTATCCCACTTGGATTATAATCATTCACAAAAAAACCTGCAAATTGCTTATTTACAGTATAGGATATACTATATAAAAACAATATCACTAGTGCAATAACCACACTCCCCTTACCACGATGCCTAATTTCGTAAAATCCATCCAAAGGATGACTTAAAACATAGAAAGGATAGACAACTTTATCTTTGAACGCTTTTCTTCTATTATAACTAGCATTATCATTCATTTTCTCCATCTCTCCTTCCTAAAATCTTCTTTGCAACTTTCACTCCCTGATTCAATCCAATTATCACAACTAATCCAGTAAAAATATAACCTAAGTTATCCTTTAGTATCTCGTTTCTATATCTTTTAAGAGCAATAGAATAATAAGTTTTACTCATTCCAAGCTTTAAATATTTCATTGCTTGTTTGTTATCACCTGCAGTTAAATATGCTTTACCAATACCAGTGTTAGCAAGTTCAAAGTTGGAATTTATCTTTAGTACCTCTTTCCACCTTTCTACCGCAAGAACTTCATCTCCATCGTATCTTAGACCAACAGCATCATTAATTAAGCTACCATACTGGGTTTCTATAAAGGTTAATATTTCTGCTCTTTGAGAATCAAGAACAAGAATTTTATCACCCATAGCTTCAACTGCTACTGGTATTCTAAAAGTTCCCGCTTGAGAACCGAGTCCACCAAAGATATAAAGCAAATTCCCTTCATGATCATAAGTAAACACCCTTCCTCTTCGTGTATCCACCAAAGAATAAATTCCTTTTTCTCTTATTACTACGTCTGAAATATAAGAGGGCCCTGCATAAGCTCCAAATATTCCGTAGGAAACATCACCACCAAGATTTTTCTTATCGCCTTTTCTAATAACGTCTTCACCTTTGGGATTTAACCTACGAACCGCTTGAACTCCCATATTGTCTATATTAGTTGCGTATAAAAACCCCTCTTTATCCACATCAATACCTGTAAATTCAGTAGGTATAAACAAAACTTGTTTGGACCGTTGTGCTTTTGTGGATAACTTTCTCCATATTTTATCCTTAAGTCCTATTTGCACCTTGAGTGTTCCAGAAAAACCTGTAAAATTACCTTTATCATCAAAAGCCATAACCCCTTGAAACATATTTCTTGCTACTACATAAACACGATTAGCGTAATCTACGGATACCTTAAGTGGATTAAAAACAAATCCCTCGTCTAATACTTCCGATGTAGGATTGGTAATAATGTAAATTAACTTCCCTAGTTCATCCAATACCACCACTCTTTTATTATTCGTATCAGCAATATAAAGTTCATTCGTTGGGGTAATATACAATCCACTAGGAGCGCTAAATGTATCTGTTACCCCATTGTTTTCAAACCCATCTATTACCTTTACAACTTCATTCATACTTTCATTTAATATAACTACTCTATTATTTCCCGTATCAGCAACATAAACTTTATAATCTTCCGATACACAAATATCTTGTGGATTTAAAAATGCACCGATCCCTAATTTTAAACCCGAAATATTCGTATCTGGCACATAGGCTGCTGGAGTAAATACAATATAGTCCCAATAGTCAAAATTATAGGTATCATATGGTAGATTAGATGCAAAAGCTTTTTCAAAGGGAAGCACTATAAGTATAAGTATCGTAAAGATAGTAATAAAATTCTTCATCTTTTTCATGTCAACCTCCCTATTCCTTCATACCTGATGTGGTCATTGTTTCTAATATGTTACTTTGACAAGCAAGAAAAAATATAATAGGAATGGCCGCTACAATAAATTGAACTGCAGCCGCTGCACCCGCTCTTGCTGCACCACCTGCTGTAATTTGTTGTAGCGCATATTGCATGGGTTTTAGCTGTTCATCCCTTAAAAAAGAATACCCCGTGTTACCCCACATCTGTTGGAATTGAAATATAGCCAAAGTTAACCACGCTGGTTTTACGTTGGGCATTATAATTCTCCAAAAAGTTTGATATTCACTTCCTCCATCAAGACGACAACATTCTATTAGTGAATCTGGAATCTGATCAATAAATTGTTTCATTAAATATAATCCCATACCAAACTGAAAAGCTGGTAATATTAATGCTAAATATGTATTATTTAATTTCAGCCAAGATATTATCATATAATTTGGTATCTGTGTAACTGCAACAGAAAACATCAAAGATAATACAACTAGCCGAAATAAGAATTTTTTTCCTGGAAAATCATGCTTTGCAAGTGGGTACGCCGCTAAGGATGCTAGAACCACATGACCAACCGTTCCTGTTCCCGTAATAATAATCGTATTTAATATATATCTAGAAAATGGTACCCAGGTCGTATTCATCATGACGAATAAATCTGAAAAATTCTCCAAAGTAGGATGACTTACAAATATCTTAGGAGGATAAACAAAGATTTCATCCAACGGTTTTAGGGAATTATTCACTATCATAACTAGAGGTAGTGCCATAAATATCCCACATACACCCATTAAGAAAAAAAGTATACCATTACCTGCAGCGGAACGATTTAATTGCTTTTGTCTACGAAATAGTCGTCTTTTAGGTTTCATATAATCTCTAGCCATACTAATCCCCCACCTTTCGCAATATTCTTTGTACTAACTTATTCGTTCCTATCATCATAAAGAAGAGTACTGTTGCAATCGCAGACGCATATCCCATCTCATAACGATTACTACCATTATCAAGTAAGTGAGTAACTATTGTAGCACCTGCATAATTAACGCTTGGATTACCTGCTAATTGAATGGATACATCAGCAACTGCAAACGCTTGAGTAATTTGCATTACAGCACCAAACATTAATTGAGGTTTCATGGAGGGTAATGTAACATACCACAATTCCTGCCAACGATTTTTTACACCATCTACTGCTGCAGCTTCATATAAGGTCTTATCCACTGTTTGTAATCCTGCAATAAAGGCTAGGAAACCAGTTCCTAAACTTAACCACAATTGTACAACAATAAGAATTGGCAACACATATTTCTCTGTTTTCATCCAAAGTTTAGGTTCATTTAATAATCCAGTTTTTAATAACAGTCCATTCAAATATCCGTAACGATCACTTGAAACAATAACAGTCCATATTAAATACGCTTGACCGCAGATAGATGGGGCGTAAAATATAAGAGTAAGAAAAGCTCTAATTTTAGGAGAAAATTCATTAATAATCCAAGCAAACATTAGGCACATGAAATAACTAATAGGCCCTGTAATTACTGCAAATATAAATGTATTTTTAAGTGCAATCAGAAATATTTCGTCTTCTAGAAATAACCTTAAATAATTGGTCCAACCAGTAAATTTAGGTAGCTCTAACATGTTGAAATATGTAAAACTTAAGACAATCGAAGATACGACTGGCAAAATTGTAAATAAGAAAAACAGGATAAAGTAAGGAGCAATCATAATGTAAGATGCTTTATATTTATGCATTCTATACATAAGATTTCCTTCATAACTAGATTTAACTTTCTTTGACATATTTTCTCCTTCCCTATTCCTCATAGCGTGGTAGATTAAATTCTTTCCGTTTATAGTCAATCTCTGAATTAATATAAAGAATATTATCCATTAACGCTTCTCTTGCCGTTACTGTATCCAATTTAGTCGTCACTTTATAAAATGCATTGTCTACATTTCTCCAGGTATAATATCCACCAGGAACCTGAGGCATTCCTTTCACATGTTGAAACTGAGCTAGTAAAGCTTCATAGTCAGCTACTGGCCATGCTAAATTAGAGAAAGCATCCATATTCGCTGTAGCTATTCTAGCTGATGCTCCCATAAGACTTTCCATCTCTCTACCATAAGCAGTTTGTACTTCTTCTGAAGTCCACCATTTTAGAAATTCCCAGGATTCCTCTTTTTTGTCCGATGCATCCATTATAACGCAGGCCTGACCAGTACTAACTACTGCATTATTTATAGTTCCATCATCTCTTTTAATCCCCGGAACTGGCGCAAATCCCCACAATCCCTTAATGTCAGGAGCTGATACTTGAAGATTATTATAGAAGGTATAATCCGCAAAGATAATTGGTGTTTCACCAGTACGAAACCTTTGCTCAACACTTGTATATTTATCTAATTTGTAATCCGTATAAAATTCAGTATATTCCTTAAATGCATTAACTGCCTCATCACTATTTAAAGCTGATCTTGTAGCATCTTTATTGTAATACTCACCACCATGTTGATATAAAAACATACTAAATATTTGTTCAGTTGGAAGCATTCCAAATTCCATTTGATTTTTACTTAAAACAGACAATGCAGTTTTCATTTCATCCCAAGTTTTTGGTAGAGATAATCTAAGTTCTTTTAATATATCTTTACGATAAAACATCATTAAAAAAGTTTGTGTTTCGGGTAGGGCATAAGTTTCCCCATTGAATGTAAAAGGTACCATTGCACTTTCATTAAACCTTTCACTAACTTCATCCAATTCTTTAAATTGGCTTAAGTCAGCTACAGCATTTCTAAGTCCGTAGTTCATCGGTAAGTCATTACCCACTTGGATTGCAACATCTGGCCCCTGCCCTGCTAATGTTGCTTGCAATAATGTAGACATATCTACCAACATAACATTCACATTTATGTTGTGTATTTTTGTAAATCTCTCATCAATAAGTGACTTTATAACATTGGCTTGATCCCTACCAAGACCTACCCAAAGTGTTATGGTTTTAGTTTCTTTTGCATTTGATACATTGCCAACTTTGTTGTAATCAATAACAAAGGAATAATACAATTTCTTAATTTCATGAACCAACTTATCAAGCATTGAATCATTAACTTTTGGTACCTTCTTATCTGGTGAATATATGTATAACGCATCTAACTGTAATGGTTGCTCTATTACTCCTGTAATCCAAGTAGCACATGCTCTCATATTAATTAGGTAAGAGGCTATTACTTTTGTAAATCGTTCCACATCCCTTGCTAATTCTCCCACTTGATCTCTCATAGTAATTAGAACCGTTTCTTTATCACTACTTCCTCCAGCTGTTTCTCTTAGTCTTCTGATTGCACTTGTTAATTCCTCTTCCACTTCTAATAATTCTTCTGCTAATCCTGGAATACTTCTTTCTATTTGATAATCACGGTAAGAATCTGGAGCAACACCTGTGATTCGTATTACTTTTCTATAGATCCCATTCAGCTTAGTTACCACATCCTGTACATCGCTTATAATAGTTGAAAATTCACCTAGTACAGCTTCCATACGAATAGTATGTTTTCCTTTTTCTAGATAAAATTTATATCCCTCTCCATCATCATCCGATAATACATCCATTCGCCAATTTTGCTTATATTTAAATGGATAATCATTAAGCTCACTAAAAGGCACCAATCCATCGATTGTTATTTTTCTAGATACATAGATACCTTTTACATAATTTTGTTTTGCATGTAATGCTATCTTATAAAACCCAGACTCCTCTACATGAAAATCCCATTCCAACCATTGGCCAACAAGTCTCCATGAATTACCGCCGATTACATTATTTCTTAATTCTTTTGCACTATAAGGATATACTGCTGGCGAAGATTGATCTTGTACTGGATATAGCATCTGGGAAGATTTTCTAACAGCATTCTCCCCTTGGATTGTTTGAAAGTAATTAATAGCATCCTCTACCCCTTCTGCCTTTTGGGCAGCTATTACATCTTCATAAGGTTTCACTTCATCTGTATTATTTAATATAAGCCTGCGTAACATCATTGGTTCTCTAAGAGAAACCAAGGTTATAGTATGTACTCCTTTGGTAAAATATATGGACAACGCCCTCGTCTCATAACCATCGCTATCATACATTTTACTAGTCATCCACTTGGGTTCTTCCACTTGCTGTGGTTTTAAATCATTTCCTTGGTTATCTCTTTCCCAAGTACTAATAGCATTGATCCAATTTCTTGAAAATTGTATTAGGGCAAGTTCGTTATATAATAACTCTCCATCAATAAAAATACTTCTTTGTATTTCTGCACTTTTACCCTCCACCGGGTAATACATTAGACTTAAATCATAAAATCCTGGCGTATCAACTACTACTTTATATTCTATAAGTCCGCTTTCACCAGTTCGTATAGAAGTTCCTACCTCACCCTCATAATCATTGTAAACTTCTATCTCCATTCCCTCAGACCTTACATAATCAGAAGCTTCAATAACATATTCATCCTTAGGTTTAGCCCCATTATACTTCAAAGTGTAATCCTTATAATTTAAGCTATCCAAATCTACTGTATAAGAGTCTAATATTTCCTCGTAGTCTTCTAAATTAGAATCGGTTTTAGCATAAATTACCCCTGTACCAATTGACGTACTAATTACAATCATTATCCCTAATATAACAATAGCTACAAATGCATTTAGTTTCCTAAATATTGTCATTTATACTCCCCCTTATTTTGCATTTTTATAAAATTGTAACATTTAATACATTCATTGGTGCATTTATTGTGTGTTTATATTACATTTATTGTATTCCAGTTTACAGTCTTTGTCAATATTATAATCTAGTGATATTATATTTTATTGTGAACTTTAGTTATTTTTTATAGTTCAAATCACTTTTTTTTATGTTTATTGTATATACAAATCAATCATATCATAAAATTACACCTTTGTTTTATGCATGTGTAATTGTGCGTTTTAAGGTCCAAATGCACAATATGATAATTGTTGGTATAAAAAAAGATATTGCATCTCTATAGTAGTCTCTCTAAAGTTTGCTTTAATAAACTTTATGATGCTAGTACTACTTATAGTAATGCAATATCTTTAATTTTTATAACTCAAAGTATAGATTCCAATCCAATGCTCTAATATAAGTTCTTAGTATTAGAATCAACTTAATATAATTTATTTTTTTATACGTAGAGAGGATTCTCTTATTACAACTTCTGTACCAATTATAACAATTTCTTTTGGTAAATCCATATTCTCAATTCTCCACATAAGAATTTGAACCAATCTTCTGCCCATTCTCTGGTTTCCAATATGAACTGTTGTTAAAGGAGGGGAAAGTAAATCCACTCCATCCTTATCATCGAAACCAGTAACTGCGACATCTTCTGGAACCCTAATCCCTTTCATCCGCAAACAATAGATAACATCCTTTGCAATATCATCATTTGCACATACAAAAGCTTCTGGAATATCTGTTAATTCGTCTAGTACACTCTTAATTTCATCCGTCCAATAATACTTATGAGGAACATGTTTTGTAAAAATAATGCTCTCATCAACAGCGATTCCATTCTCTTCTAATGCCGCAATATAACCATTATAACGATCAACTATAGTCCTACAATAAGTAGTATCTCCGATAAAACCTATTTTTTTCATACCCTGTTCTATCAGATGGTTGGTTAATACTTTTGTACTATGGCCACCTTCAAAAATAATAACATCACCCAGTTCAGCTATATCATGAACATTACTTGGTCCATCAAGAAATACAACTGGAACATCTTTTTTTAGAATTAATTCTAAATAAGATTTACTAAATACACTAAGAATAATTATTCCACTCATGTCCGTTCTCATATCAAGGGGGAGGACATGATTTGCCTCATCTTCTTCACTAATAAAATTAAACTGCAGTTTACAATTATTTTTATTCAGCTCATCCGATATGCCCATTATAATACGATTCCAAAAAGTTGATAATTCCCTTCTTGCAAAGACAACTACAGTTTTGGTTTTCTCTAATTTATCTTTAATTTTAAACTCATTTAATACAACTGGAGATAATTTTGAATATCCCATTTCATAAGCTTTTTTAATAACAACATATCTTGTCTCATAAGCTACCGTATCACTATTATTAAGAGCCTTAGCTACTGTATTACGAGATAAATTAAGTTCCTTTGCTACATCTTGTATTGTAATTTTTTTCATTGTGTCACCTCATGTATTCTCTATAAAGCACTATTTAATAACTTATTAATCCTAATCAAACAATGTACAACCCATGTTTTTAAGCTCTACAATACGTTTTTCAATATCATGAGTCTTACACTTAAAATATTTAGCTAAGCAAGAGATACATAAAAAATCTTTTGCAGAACGATTAACCAGTCGATAATAGATTGCCTTTTCGTCTTTTTCTAAACCTTTTTCACATTCCCTGCAATAATCAAGAGCCTCAGTTTCTTCTTTTAGCATGTAATTAATTTTCCTCTGAACACTCTACATTCATGCGGTTTTAATTTGCATGTATAGTTTTCCTTATATTCACCTATATCCTCATGGCTCCATAAATCCCTTAATTCAATTTTATATCCAGTACTTGAAGGAAGACCCATATCCCAAAATTGCAGAGAGCCTTCAGATTCTTTTTCTCCCATATTAAAGAAACCAATTCCAAAAGTCCCATCAGACATAGGCTTGATATAGATTTTAACATCTTTATTGTTCCATTGCTCCATACTATACGCTTGGCGACCTTCTTTATCCTGATTAAGGGCAATTATCTCTTTGTTTAATAGAATTTCTCTTGTCTTATCATTCATATGCCTTATGTCGCACCCAATCATAAGAGGCGAATTCATTAAAGCCCATAAAGAAAAGTGGCTTTTATATTCTTCATCACTACATCCACCTAGCGCTACATTACCCTTACCATACATTCCTACCACTAACATGTCTATATCATTATAGCATAAAGGCCCACTAAAACATTCCTTTCCCCATTGGCTTAATGCTATATTCTTAATGGACTCCCAGTTATCTTGAATGTCTCCAGTGGAACGATATATATGTGCTCCTGAACTTCTCATCCAATATTGGGATTCATCCGAACCCCAGTTACACGCCGAAAACAAAATATCTCTGCCACAATTCTTTAGAGCCATGGCCATTCTCTTATACAAAATATGCCCTGGTATATTTTGTGGTTTATAACAATAATCATATTTTAAGTAATCTACCCCCCAATCAGCAAATGTTTTGGCATCCACAAATTCATGTTCTAAACTAGAAGGGTGCCCTGCACAAGTCATAGTTCCTGCACAAGAGTACATTCCAAATTTAAGTCCTTTTGAATGAACATAATCACTTACCGCTCTCATTCCATTTGGAAATTTGTTCTTATCTGGAACCAAACGTCCACTAGCATCTCTTTCTTTTTCCGACCAACAATCATCAATAACTAAATATGCATAACCCGCATCAAGTAAACCACTTTCTATAAAAACATCTGCCGTTTGTCTAATTAATTCATCAGATATTTCCCAACCGAAAGTATTCCATGAATTCCAACCCATTGGTGGTGTTTGCGCTAACATAATACCCTCCTTAGGCAATTATTGCCCCATATGCAATTTAACTACTTTGCATCGAAATAATGCCTTTATATGCAACATACTCTCTCCCCTTTATTTTACTGACTGTTTTATAAAAACATAACAAAAAGTAAAATTATGTAGGCAAATATTTTGCACCATAAATTCATAAACTATGTAAAATTTTATTAGCATATTTCTTACATATTAAATTTACAACAGCTAGCATAATATGTCAAATATTATTTATAAAACATAACATTTCTTATAAACTTAAAGGGTGTTTTCAAGATCCTTTATGTATTTTTTATAAATAAACTAATAATTCTAATCCTTTCATCATAATTTTAACAATATTTTAACTTGACGCAAGCCCAAATAAACTATAAACTGAAATAGCAAGGAAGTACATTGGATACAATAATATAAAATAATTTTTGGAGGGTTTGATATGGGAATATTAACAAGATTTAAAGACATTATGTCAAGTAACATTAATGCATTATTAGATAAAGCAGAAGATCCTGAAAAAATGATAGATCAATGTTTAAGAAATTTAAATACAGATTTAGGCAAAGTTAAATCTGAAACCGCTGCAATAATGGCTGAAGAACAACGTGCAAAACGTGTCCTTGATGATTGCAAAGAAGAAATAGCAAAAATGCAGGCATATGCTGTTAAAGCCTTAGAAGCAAATAACGATGGCGATGCTAGAAAATTCCTAGAACAAAAAGCTTCCCTTTCCTCTAAATTAACTGGATTAGAAGAAGCATATAATTTATCACATACAAACGCCGTTCAAATGAGAGAAATGCATGACAAATTAGTTGCTGATATAAACGAACTTGAATCACGTAAAGATATGATCAAAGGCAAATTAGCGGTTGCCAAAGCACAAGAAAGAGTTAATAAAATGACTTCCTCTGTAGTAAGTGCTAATAACTCAATGGCAAGTTTTAGTAAATACGAAGAAATGGCTGATAAGGCTCTTGATAAAGCAAATGCTATGTCTGAACTAAACCGCCAATCATCAGAAAATACAATACAAGATTTAGCAAAAAAATATTCATCTAATGTAAATATAGATGATGAATTAAACGCATTAAAGGAAAGTCTTAATAAATAGTATAAACTACCAATGATACAAATTAGCGTTATATAATAATGTTTATAAAGAAGAATAGCGGCAAATATATTGCCGCTATTCTTCTAACGCATATATATATATATGCGTTACGTATATTTATATGCATTACGTATATTTATATGCGTTACGCATTAATATGCGTTACGTATATATGCGTAATATGTTTATTTAACTCTTATATATTTACACTAGGTATTTAAATACGATTTATTTAATATGATTATTTACATTAAAAATTTTACTTCCCTGGAAGTAGATAGGAGTTTACATGGTTATACAATATAAATGTCCAAATTGTGGCGCTGACATGGCTTTTGATAGTACTTCTGGTATGCTTCACTGTGAAAGTTGTGGAAGAAAAGACAGCGTAGACACCATAAAAAACGAAAACACATCCAAAAAAAACTACAGCGACACCTCCTCATCATCTAAAAACACCAAATACTTTGGTGAAAATGATGCTACAGAATATAAATGTAATAATTGTGGAGCTAATTTAATAACGGACAAATATACTAGTGCAACTACTTGTAGTTTTTGTGGCGCTGCTATGGTGTTATCAGACCGTTTAAATGGTAACTTAGCTCCTGAATTAATTATACCTTTTAAAATTAGTAAAGAACAGGCAATGGAAGCTTTTAAAAAATGGTGTAAAAAAGGATTGCTAACACCAAAAGGGTTTATGAATGCAGATCGTATCAAAAGTATTACCGGTTTATATGTACCCTTTTGGCTTTATGATTTGAATTGTATTGGAGACGCAGAAGCTCTATGTACAAAAGTTAGAACATATGAACAAGGTGACTACATATATACAGAAACCAAGCATTACGAAGTTTATCGAAGTGTTGATTTAACCTATGATAACGTTCCTGTTGACGCTTCTGAAAAAATGAATGATGAGTTAATGGAAAAGCTTGAGCCTTTTAATTATGCTGCTCTTAGCGATTTTAACATGCCCTACCTTGCAGGCTTTATTGCAGAAAAGTATAGTTATGATGATAAAGCTTTATTTCCTCATGCAAAAGCTAGGGTAACTAATTATGTAAATGAATTCATTAACCAGACCATTTCTGGTTACACAACTACTAATTTTAGAAAAAGAAATGTTACAGTAAGGGAAAGAGATGTTCATTATGTTTTATTTCCAGTTTGGATGGTATGTTATGATTACAAAAAATCCGAGCATACCTTTGCTATGAATGGTCAAACAGGTAAAATTGTTGGTAAACCTCCACTTAGTATAGGCAAGATTGCTTTGTGGCTCGCTGGCATAAGCACTAGTTCCTTCTTAATAATGAGGTTGTTAACTTTTATACTTGGAGGTGTATAATGAATACTATGAAACCATTAATAAATAACAACTTTATACGATGTAGCCTTCTTCCATTATTTCTTATAACCCTGCTTGTCATGTTGCCAACAAAGGTATCAGCAGCCCCAGAGGATCAAAAAGTATATGATAACTTTGACCTCTTTACCGACGAAGAAGAAATTGAACTTGAAAATACTCTAAATTCATATGGAGAAGAAGGGGAAGTTGACATTGTAGTTATTACAGCTGATGACTTAGGTAATCGTTCTAAAAAAGTTTATCTTGAAGATTTTTATGATGAAATGGAACTTGGTTATGATACCATATATGGCGATACTGTGCTATTATTAATCTACATGAATCCCTCAGATAGAAGCGTAGAAATTCAAGGTTATAAAAACGCAGAGTATTATATTAATAACCAAAGAATTGAATACATTATAGATGCAATATATCCTTATTTAAAATCTGGGGATTATTTTGAAGCTGTAAAAGAGTACGGAAAACAAGTTGCAACTTATATGAACACTCCATTGCCTACAATCCCTCCAAATAATAGTGGAAGTTCTGGCAATACAAGTGGTAATAATAATTATTATAACAATCCCTATTCCCAAACAGATAGCAATTCACATGTAGACAATTTAATCATAAACCCTTTATTTCAACTCGGTCTTTCTCTTGTAATCGGAATTGTAACTGTTTGCATTATGGCTGCAGGTGCAGGAGGGAGAATTACTACTAATAATAGAACTTACTTAGATGCAGGGCAATCTCGTGTAACCAGAAGCTACGATAACTACATTAGAACTACAACTACTAGAGTTAAAAAGCCAAGTAATGATAACAATAATCATACCGGTGGCTCGTCCGGTGGTGGCGGTGGAGTTTCAAGTGGCGGACACTCACACAGTGGCGGTGGCAGAGGCTTTTAACTTTTCATTAGTATAAACAAAATGTTTCACTAACGCCTATTAATAAACATATATGAAAGGAATTAATATTATGGGACTTTTTTCAAATCAATTATCAAATGTCATCGAATGGGAAGAATTTAGAGATGATATGATATTCTACAAATGGCATAATTCTGAAATCAAAAAAGGTAGCAAATTAATTATTCGTCCTGGCCAAGATGCTGTGTTTCTATTTAACGGCAAATCAGAAGGTATCTTTAAAGATGAAGGTTCTTATGACATAGAATCTCAAATCGTACCATTTCTTTCAACTCTAAAAGGATTTAAATTTGGTTTTAACTCTGGAATGCGAGCTGAAGTGTTATTTATTAATACCAAAGAATTTACTGTAAAATGGGGAACAAAAAGTGCAATTAACATCCCATCAAGAGACTTACCTGGCGGACTTCCAATTAGAGCAAACGGTACCTTCGAATTCAAAGTAAATGATTATATCAAACTAATTGATAAAATAGCTGGTGTAAAAGACAAATACTTAGTAGACGATGTAAAACTTCGTATTACAGCAGTTCTAGATCAATTACTTATGAAATGGATCGTAAAAGAAGGAAAAGACATGTTTAATCTACAAGCAAATTCCTTCGATATCTGTAATGGTATAAAAACTGATCTGGATATGCAACTATTTGATACCGGTATATCTATCACCGGATTCCAAGTAATAAGTTTTACTTATCCAGAAGAAATTCAAACTATGATTAATAAAAATGCTTCTCATAGCATGATAGGTGACTTAAATCGTTATAGCCAAGTATCCATGATTGATGGTATGTCTTCTGGTAATAAAGGTGGTGGCGCTGCATCAGATATGGCAGGTATGATGATGGGTATGAAGATGGCTAATCAAATGATGGATAATTTAGATAAAAATAACACCAAACCAAACTCTCCATCAAACAATACCTCATCAGCAAGGCCTAACTTCTGTCCGAATTGTGGAAATAAAACTGGAGAAGCAAACTTTTGCTCTAACTGTGGTCACAAACTTGTGTAACTAATAGATAAATAACTTATAGATATGGGTATTCTGTAAACAAAAGGGATTAGGCCATTTTTGCCTAATCCCTTTTGTTAATATGTTCTTTTATAAATGCTGAGGTTGTGATTGTTTTAATCGCATACACAAACTTATTATAGAACCATTAATATGTTTATTTAATATCAAATACTTTATCGTTAATTAATTTATTCAATTTAATTGCTGCATCTTCCTTACTATCACCTTTTACACCAAAATATAGTTTAAGTTTTGGTTCTGTACCAGATGGACGAATTGCACACCATGCATCATTTTCTAGCTCAAAGTAAAGAACATCTGATTTAGGTAAATGAGTTGGTGTAACCTCACCAGTGATTAAATCAGTTATCGTATCTGCTTTATAATCTCTAAATTTTAATACTTTATAATCACCTGCTGTTTTAGGCGGATTAGCTCTATAATCCTCCATAATATTTTTTATCTTTTCCATTCCTTCAATGCCTTTTAAAGTAACAGAAACTAAATCTTCCTTAAAATATCCATACATTTCATATAGATTGTCCATTTGGTCATACAGTGATAGCCCTTGAGACATATAATAAGCTGCTGCTTCACACAAAATCATACAAGCAACTATTGCATCTTTATCTCTTGCATGTGTCCCTACTAAACAACCATAACTTTCTTCAAAACCAAATACATATTCATTGCTCTTAGTTTCTTCAAAAGACTTAATTTGTTCACCAATATATTTAAATCCAGTTAGAACTTCAATAAGAGTAGCATTATAGTGTTTTGCAATCTGATCTGCCATATTACCAGTTACTATTGTTTTAATTAAAGCTGAATTAGGTGCTAAGGTCCCGTTTTTTGCTTTTTGTGAGAATACATATTCTGCAATTAATGCGCCTGACATATTTCCATTTAATAAAACAAATTCACCGTCCTTATTTCTAACTTGAACACCTAGTCTATCCGCATCAGGATCGGTAGCTAAAATAATATTAGCACCAACTTCATCCGCTAACTTTTTCGCTAATGTAAATACCTTTTCATCTTCTGGATTTGGATATCCTACGGTTGTAAAATTAGGATCTGGTAATTCTTGTTCTGGAACCACATATACATTAGTAAATCCTAGTTCTTTTAAAATTCTCCTAACAGGAATATTTCCCGTTCCATGTAACGGAGTATATACTATCTTCATATCTTTAAATTCATCCAAAATCGGATTAGTTACAAGTTTCTTTAACTCAGCCATGTATTTATCATCGATTTCTTTACCAATTTGAATGTATAAACCTTTTTCAATAGCCTCGTCCTTATTCATAGTAAGAACATCAGCATAATCACTAATAGAATTAACTTCTCCGATAATCAAAGCATCTTTTGGAGATGTTATTTGAGCGCCATCTTCCCAATACACTTTATAACCATTGTAGTCAGATGGGTTATGACTTGCAGTAATAACAATACCTGAGATACAAGATAGTTCTCTTACAGCAAATGACAACTCAGGAGTTGGTCTTAAAGATTCAAATACATAAGCCTTAATACCATTGGCATTTAAACATAGGGCAGCTTCATCTGCAAATTCTCTTGACATACGTCTTGAGTCATAGGCAATAGCTACTCCCTTATCTGCACCAGACTCTTTTAAAATGTAATTTGCAAGTCCTTGTGTAGCTTTTCTAACCGTATATATATTAATACGATTACTACCCGCTCCAAGCACCCCTCTAAGTCCACCTGTACCAAATTCTAAATCCTTATAGAATCTGTCTTTTACTTCTATATCATCCAGATTAAGAGCTAAAAGTTCTTTTTTCGTTGCTTCATCAAAATATGAATCTGTAGTCCATTGTTTATATTTTTCTAAATACTCCATAGTTTCTCCTTCCATAAGCCAAACCTAATACATCTGCTAATTACTCAATATTCTTTTTACATTTTACATAATATTCTCTATACTTGCAATGCAAAATGATGAAAATCATTTTCTTATTATACAATAAAAAAGATGGATAGTACACATTGATTTAATATATTCCCAATGTGAACCATCCATACATTGTATCACTATTTATTACATTATACCAACGGAAGCATCATCACTATTATAGCAATGATGCTTTTTAATATAATCTATTATTATGTCTACTGTGGTAAATGCTAAACCTACGTAGCTATCTGCCGCTCCATAATAAATGGCAATTCTTCCAGTTTCGCTATCCCCAAGTGTGGCACAAGGGAAAATGACATTAGGAACAAAACCTCTTTCCTCATACCACTCCTCTGGTGTCAAAACAAAATTTTCACTACGATATTTTACTTTAGAAGGATTCTCTATATCTAAAATCGCCGCACCCATACTATAAACATAACCGTTACAAGTACCAGTAACCCCATGATAGAACATAAGCCATCCTTCACTAGTTTCTATTGGTGCTGAACCACCGCCAATTTTTAATGCTTGCCACCATCCATTATAATCTTTACCCATTACATGTCTATGTTTTCCCCAATACACTAAATCTGGACTTTCACTAAGAAAAATATCTCCAAATGGAGTATGTCCACTATCACTAGGACGAGATAATAAAACAAATTTACCATCTATCTTTCTTGGAAATAAAACACCATTACGATTAAATGGCAAAAATGGATTTTCAACTCTTACAAAACTCTTTAAATCCTTTGATTTGGCTATGCCAAGAGCCGCTCCATAAAAATCAGTACACCATATAACATAATAAGTATCTTCCACCTGAATAAGTCTTGGGTCATAGGCATACCTAGGCATATATGGTTCACCAGCCTCATTAACAAAAGAAATCTTTTCTTCCTCATAAGTCCATGCAATCCCATCATCGCTATGTCCCAAATAAAGATGAGGTACGCCATTTGTTGTTTCTCCTCGAAAGACACCTACGAACTTTCCTTCAAAAGGCACCACTGCACTATTAAAAATTCTAGCTACTCCTTTTAGAGGATTCCTGCCTATAATAGGATTTTTACTGAATCTCCATACAGGTCCCACACTATTCTCTGGTTTATCCTCCCACGGAATATTAGGTAAGCTACCACAATAAATTTTTACCTCTCCCATATATATCCCCCTCTGTAATGTATACCCGCAAACAAATTGCACCATAATGCACATTGGTAGTGTGTTATATTATTTGCTTGTATCTATACTATCTTATTTACCCACATTATATTAGATAATACTGGAAATGTCAATATGCTTTTGCATTATCTATGTAATATAATGCCTATTTTATGCATCATCAATGCATCGTTAAAGTCAATATGCCATTTCTTTTATTATAAATTTATTCTATTTCTAAATACAAAAGAAAGGCTACCCAAGTGGTAAATCTCTTACCATTTAGATAGCCTCTTTTATCAAATATGTAATATTAAATCTTACATATTAATTATTTATATCTATGCTTTGTTAACAGAACCAAATAGTTCCATCTTTTCTTTAACAGTTGCTTTAATTGCTTCAAAACCTGGTCCTAATAATTTACGTGGGTCAAAACCTTTACCAGTTAAATCTTTACCATCTTCGATGTATTTACGTGTAGCTTCTGCAAAAGTTAATTGGCATTCTGTATTTACATTGATTTTAGCAACACCTAAAGAAATTGCTTTTTTAATCATTTCTTCTGGTATACCTGTACCACCATGAAGTACTAATGGCATGTCTCCAGTTAATTGTTGAATAGCATCTAATGTTTCAAAACTTAAACCTGCCCAGTTTGCTGGATATTTACCATGAATATTACCGATACCTGCTGCAAGCATTGTCACACCAAGATCTGCAATTGCTTTACACTCTTTTGGATCTGCAACTTCACCAGTACCAACAACACCATCTTCTTCACCACCAATGGAACCAACTTCTGCTTCTATTGATAGACCTTTTTCATTACAAATCTTAACTAACTCAGTAGTTTTAGCTATGTTTTCTTCAATTGGATAGTGTGAACCATCAAACATAATTGATGAAAAACCTGCTTCGATACATTTTAGAGAACCTTCAAAACTACCATGATCTAAGTGAAGAGCTACTGGAACGGTAATTTTAAGTTCTTCTAGCATACCATTAACCATTCCTACTACTGTTTTATACCCACACATATATTTTCCAGCACCTTCAGAAACACCCAAAATAACTGGTGATTTAAGTTCTTCGGCTGTTAATAAAATTGCTTTTGTCCACTCTAGATTATTAATATTAAATTGGCCAACTGCATAATGGCCTGCTTTTGCTTTATTTAGCATATCTTTTGCTGATACTAACATAATCTACCTCCATTTTCTTAAATTAATAGCATTTTTAGATCTTTAGCTATTATACCCTATATTCATATAAATTGAAATACAAATTTACTACTTTACTAAATATTTAACAATTTCCTTGTCGAAAATGCATAAATTACTCCATGGGATATCTTTTTAAATCAGGTAATTCATTTAATGTTAATACTTTATCATGGCCGTAAACCTTCTTTATCATATATTCTTCTGTGTATTTTTCAGATAGTGCACCAAAAGGATTAATTACAAATTCTCCACTCCATGTAGTAAACCAAGCCCATCTAGCATCATCACGAAATGCTAGATCTGGATCAAATAAACATCCATTTTCAGTAAGGGCTATTATCTTCTTACTACTGGTATATTCTAGTGCACTATTAAATCTATCTACTTGAGACGTATATATTTTCTCTCCAGGGTAAATATCTTCACCTATAATATCAACATATCCATCTCCTGGATACCAGTCTTTATTCTGCCCATTAAAGACCCAGATTAAATTATTAATTTCATGGACATTAGTTAATCTATCATATAATAGATACCATAGTTCTTTATAGGCATCTGGGCCACTTGCTCCCCACCAAAACCATCCTCCACTAGCTTCATGTAGAGGTCGAAAAAGGATTGGAATACCCTCATTTTCTAGTTTTTTCAAATGAATTGCTATAGCATCTATATCAGATACTAATAGTTCATAACCTTCTTTGTCTTCTCCATTCATTATATTTTCTAAATCAATGGTGGAACCTTCTTTATAGAATCCTTTCCACCAAGGCTGCTTGGTAGTTAAATATTTGCTAGGTGCATTCCAATGCCAAGCTAACGTTACTATTCCCCCAAGAGAATCATATTCGATTGCATACTCAACTGCTTTTGAGGTAGAACCATTTTCTACTCTGGAAGGACTATATTCAATTAAGTCAAGACCTAACATGGCCGGAATCTGACCATTCGTAACATTAGCAATATTAAATATCTCCTTGCTATATCTTCCATTATCTGCATATTGTCCTGATATTACATACTCTCCATAGGAATCTACTAAAAAGCTCATTAATCTTTTTGTATTATCATCTGCATTTTTATTTATTAATTCCTTAGATACTTGAAAAACTTTTAAATCCGTCTGTTTTGATGCAGTAACTTTAAGATAGTCCAAATATATCCACCCCCAACTCTTGGTCAAAGAAACCTTATGCTCTCCTTTGGTTAAATATACTTTTGTTAATATAGAATCACTATACTCCTTATCTTCTGTTATAACTACGCCTAATTTTTCATTATCTACAATAACATTATTCTCCTTATAACCATCATAACTTGCACTATAAAAATTTAGATCATAAAAGCCTTCCATAGGAACTATAATATTAAACTCACAACCATCATTATCATTATTCATTCCATCTACATATCCTGTTCCACTATATCCTTCTTTATTACTATTAATTACTGCTCTTCCCTTTAACGTGCCATCTTCTGCCTCATATATCATTTCATATTGTTGATACTCTTCTAGTAATTTTTCATCAGTAGATTCATTTACTGCACCACCGCTATCATCTATATCCGTATCATCGTTATTCGTGACGGCCTTTGTTACCTCTAAACTCTCTGTTATCATTTCTGTATTTAGTGTATCTTCTGTATTTAGTGTTTCTTTTGTATTTTTATTATCTGATTTACTTTTACATCCAATAACTATAAGCATGGTACTAAGCATTAATACACGGAACCAAAAACGTTTCATCTTCATTCATAACCTCCTGCATAATATACTATTTGGACAATCACATACCATTATATAAATCCAATTCAACTTCCATATAATTACATATAAAGTTACATTGCATATTATATATGCATATTGTAAAATATTCCATGTACATTATTATACAAAACTCTTAAAATAATTAGTCTAACTGATACAAAATGAAATGTAGAAGTGTAAAAGAATAACGCTTTCTCACCTATATATGCATTTTAAGAAAGGCATGGTTGGTATTATGAATAAAAGAATTATTTTTCATGTGGATGTTAATTCGGCCTACCTTAGTTGGGAGGCTGTACATCGTCTTAATGAATTGAACGAGGAAATAGATTTAAGAACACTCCCCTCTGCAGTTGGTGGAGATATGAGTAAACGTCACGGAATTATTTTAGCAAAGTCCACACCTGCTAAAAAATATGGAATTATTACTGGTGAACCTATACAAGCAGCACTAAAAAAATGTCCTGATTTAGTTCTTGTTCCACCAAATCATTCCCTTTACGCAAAATACTCAAAAGATATGTTGGATATATTTTATAGCTTCACTCCAGATATCGAGCCTTTTTCTGTAGATGAAGCATTTCTTGATATGACAGGTGCCCTACTTCCTAATAAAACACCTGTAGAAACAGCCAAAATCTTAAAGAATCGAATCTATAACGAATTAGGATTTACGGTAAACATAGGCATTTCCACCAACAAACTTCTTGCTAAAATGGCATCTGATTTTGAAAAACCAGATATGATTCATACCTTATATCCTGATGAGATACCCGCAAAAATGTGGCCACTTCCCCTGAATGAATTATTTTTTGTTGGAAAGGCATCTGCTAAAACTTTAACATCACTTGGCTTTAAAACCATTGGTGATATTGCAGGTTGCAATGTAAAAATTCTAAAAGCTCACCTTGGTAACAAGTATGGTGAATTAATTCATAATTATGCAAATGGAATTGACTACGAGGTTGTACAAACCTCTGTGGCAGCTAATAAAGGATATGGAAATAGCACTACCCTAGCCCATGATATAATAGACTTTGATAGTGCTAAACATGTGTTATTACTATTAAGTGAAACAGTAGGAGCAAGGCTTAGAGCAGATAATGTTACTTGCTCTTGCATAACGGTAGAATATACCGATTGTGATTTTATAAAAGGTTCTCATCAAACAACCTTAGTATCCACTACCGATTCCACTACAGTAATTTATGAAACTGCTTGTAAACTCCTTAAAAATAGTTGGAGTGGCAAACCACTTCGCCTACTTGGTATTCGTACTTCAAAAATTAAAACAGAAGAATACAATCAGATGAATTTATTTGATATGGCTAAGACTGAGAAACTTCAAAAACTGGATAAAGCTTTAGATAATATCCGTGGTAAATATGGAAATGATGCTATTACTAGGGCTAGTATTATAAATTCTCATCTAGATAGACACTAGTTGCTACGTCTATATCACCTTTTGAACCTGGTACAACGAGAATACCTTCTGCCATTAGTTCTTCCATCGCAGTCATACCAATGCCACCGCAGATTACTACGTTAACATGATTTTTAACTAGCAACGCTACTCTAGGTGTATGCCCTTCTTCATGGCATTCTAGAGTAGTTTTATTAAGTAATTCTTTCCCTGATAATTCATATATAGTAAAACATTCTGTTTTTCCAAAATGTGAATCTACATTATTAGAGGAATCTGTTGCTACTGCGATAACAGTTTTTTTAGATTCTTTTATTACTCTACCTTCTATCTCATGAACTTTTTCTAACTCATCGGCTAATTCATCTAGCCAACTACCATTAAGATTCTCAATATCCTCACTATCAATTGATGACGCTATGGAAGGATCCATTGGTATCTTAGCTAATACTTTTAGATTATTTTTCTCAGATATCTCATCAATGTGACTTGTGCCAAAGATACTAATTCTCTCACCGCAATTGCCACACTCTAAATAACTATAGTTTTCTACTAATCCTAGGATTGGTATATTCATAGAATTTGCCATATTTACTGCTTTCTTTACAATCATAGATACTAATTCTTGTGGAGATGTAACTATAATTAATCCATCTACTGGCAAGGATTGAAATACAGTTAATGGTACATCACCTGTTCCTGGTGGCATATCAACAAACATGTAATCTACTTCATCCCATACCACATCTGTCCAAAATTGTTTTACTGTATTAGCTATCACTGGACCTCTCCATATTACAGGAGTATCCTCTGAATCTAAAACCAAATTTATAGACATAATTTTAGAACCATTTTTACTAATTGCTGGTATTATACCAAGTTCATTCATCATGGCTTTTTTATGTATTCCAAAAGCCTTAGGTATGGATGGTCCTGTAATATCTGCATCAAGTATGGCAGTCTTATAACCTTTCCTATTCATTAATACAGATAAATAGGAGGTAACAAAAGATTTTCCTACTCCACCTTTACCACTAACAATACCTATTACCTTTTTCACCTTACTATATTGATTTAAAGGAACTAAAAAGTCCACTTTTGATGGCTTTCTAGAAGAACAGTCTGATTTACATGAAGAACAATCGCTAGAACAGCTACTTTCTGATTTATATACATCACTCATAATATTTCTCCTTTTCTATATCTCCCCATTACCGTTATTAATCTATATAACCTTATGAAAATTATACTACTTGTCTTTCGTTTGTCAATGCTAGCATTTGTATAAACTAGTTAATGCATTAAAAAAGTTGTTTTATTATCCATCCCTTTTTGGGTAATAGAAGAATAAAACAACTCTCATTATTTTAATGTACTTGTTGATTGTCCAATTACTAATTCTGCTGGAAATACTTTGCTTTCTCTATTTTTCTTTTTGTCTATTATGTCAAATAGTATGTGAATAGTTTCATACGCCATCTCTTTTACTGGTTGCCTTATTGTTGTAATGGACGGATTATAGTAGAATGCAATATCCATACCATCAAAACCAGCTACCGAATAATCTTCAGGAATCTTCTTTCCAACATCAAATATAGCCTTACATGCACCTACTGCCATACTATCAGAGATTGCATAAATAGCCGTTACGTCTATATCCGACTGTAACAATTCCTTTGTAGTTTCATAACCGTACTTCATGGAATAACTTTCAATATCCCGATTATATCTAACCAAATCATTATCTAATGGTATATCATTATCTTTTAGTGCCAACTTATAACCATCTAAGCGTAGTCTACCTATACTAACATCCTCTGGATTAGAACAAATAATCGCAATTCGTTTATGCCCTAATTTGCAGAGATAATCTACTAATTTGTAGCTTTCTTTTCTATCATCCACAGCAACGGATAAATAGGAGCTTTTATTAACTAATTTAGTTAATCCAACTGTACTTAGTACAAAAGGAACCTTTAACCCTTTTAATTCTTCTTCTGAGTGGGAAAAGTAACCGCCAAGAAAAACAATGCCTTTTAGTCTCTTTTCCTTTTCGAGTTCTAATGCTACATCAATTTCATTTTCATGGTCATCTACTCTGTGCAACAAAAAAGAATACTTCATCAGCTCTATTTCCTGTTCAAAAACTTTAATCATAGCATTAAAAAATGGATTACTAATACCTTTTATTAATATAGCGATAGTTTTTGAATCCGAACGTTTTAGATTTCTTGCACTATTATTAGGAATATAGTTATGTTCTTTAATAACCTTAAGAATCATAGCTTTTGTATCTTCACTAATATCGGGATGATTGTTAATTGCTCTTGAGACTGTACTAACACCAACGCCGCATAATCTGGCTATATCCATTATGGTAACTGATTCCATACCTTACTTCCTTTACAATCATTTATTTGGTACCTCTATATAGTAACAAGACTACCTATTTGCAAGAATTATAGCAATTAACCGCGAAAAATGCAACCAAGTATTCTGTGAATGAGCATTAACTTCTTATTATTTTTTGGTACGCCCATAGAGTTTTGTAATCTCATATATTTTATCCGTTAATTCCTTTGTAAAATCTCCTTCCTCCATTCGGTAACACCAATTATTACCTAGAGTGGAAGGTACGTTAATTCTGCTTTTAGAATCAAGACCTAAATAATCCTGAACGGGTATGATACATGTATCAGCTACACTTTGTAGTGCTAATCTTATAAAATCCCAATGAATGTCCTCTAATTTAGTATTATGATTATTCATATATTCCCTTGAAAACGCTCTATCCTCATTAGAAATTACTTCATACCAACCTTTAATGGTATCATTGTCATGGGTTCCAGTATATACTACACAATTCTTTGTATAATTGTGTGGGAGATAATCACTTTCTTCTCTGGAATCAAATGCAAATTCTAACACTTTCATACCCGGGTACCCCGTCTTATTCACTAGTTCTATAACGCTATCAGTTAAAAATCCTAGATCTTCTGCAATGATATCTACATTACCTAATTTATTATGTAAACATTGAAACAAATCATATCCTGGACCCTTTTCCCACTTCCCATATTCCGCCGTTTTATCTTTATATGGAATAGAGTAATATTCATCAAAGCCTCTAAAATGATCAACTCTTACTACATCGTATAATTGGAAACTATATGCAATGCGCTTAATCCACCATTCGTAACCTGTTTCTCTATGATAATCCCAATCGTATAATGGATTACCCCATAACTGCCCTGTAATTGCAAATGCATCTGGAGGACATCCTGCTACTGCAACAGGTTCCTTCCTATCATTTAATTGAAAAAGTTTGGGGTTAGACCAAGTATCTGCACTATCGTATGCTACATAAATAGGAATATCACCAATAATTTTTATTCCATTATCATTAGCATATGCTTTTAACTTAAGCCATTGTTGTATAAATTTATATTGAATGAATTCATTAAATTCAATATCAACTTTAAGTTCCTCTTCATATTTTAATAAAGCTGAAATTTCACGGTTTTTAATATCGTAGTTGTTTAAACCATGTTTGATAAAACATTCATCCCAATCGCAAAAACTCCTACCATGAAAATGCTCCTTAACCGCCATATACAAAGTAAAATCTTTTAACCAGTATGCATTTTTTTCTTTAAATTCTAAAAAATTTTTATCTTTTTGATGTTCACTTCTTTGAAAAGCTTTATTTAATAATATGAATCTAGATTTATATATTTTCTCATAATCTATCTTTTTATTATCCTTTCCAAAATCCACAGCCATACATTCCTCTTTGGTTAATAATCCTTCTTTTATTAGCTCATCTAAATCAATAAAATATGGATTCCCTGCAAATGTAGAAACTGATTGATAAGGCGAATCACCAAATCCTGTAGGTCCTATAGGTAAAATCTGCCAATAACTTTGGCCCGACGCTTTCAAAATATCCACGAAGTCATACCCACTTTTTGAAAACGAACCAATGCCGTAAGCCGAAGGTAAACTTGCTATGGGCAATAACATTCCACTTGTTCTCATTATGTCACATCCTTCTAATAATTTCCTAAACTTTTATCCTTTTACAGCCCCTGCAACCACACCTTCGATAATATATTTTTGACAAGTTAAATAGAAAATGACAATTGGTACAATCGCTAATACAAGCATAGCCATCATAGCACCCATATCAATAGAACCATATCCCCCTCTTAAATATTGTATGGCAATTGGAATTGTTTGATAGTCTCTTTTAAGTACCAAATATGGAAGTAAATAGTCATTCCAAACCCACATGGTATTTAATATAGCAACTGTAATAGCAATTGGCTTTAGTATGGGTAATACCACCATAAAAAATGTTTGTATGGGATTCCCTCCATCTATCATGGCCGCTTCTTCAATTTCAAGTGGAATGGACTTAACAAAACCACTGAACATAAAAACCGATAATCCCGAACCAAAACCAAGATAAATAATGATAATCCCCACAGGACTGTCAAGTCTAGCCATATTACTTACCTTAGACATTGTAAACATAACCATTTGAAATGGCACAATCATAGAGAAAGCAAATAGATAATAGAGCATATTATTAAACTTACTCTTTACTCTTGTAATATACCATGCAGTCATTGAAGAAAAAAATACAATAGTAACTACCGAACTAATTGTTATAAACATGGACCAGAAAAATGCCTTTTCAAAACCAATTTTAGTCATACCTTTTACATAATTTGAGATTCCTACAAAAGTTTCTTTCGTAGGTAATGAAAATGGAGTTTCACTAATGTAAAATTGCCCTTTAAACGAATTCATAAATACAATAAAGATTGGGGCAAGAAAAATTATAGTTAGTATTACCAATATTACAAAGAAAAAATGATTCAATGTCTTTGTTTTCTTAAAGCTACTAATATGTACTTTAGGTTTATTCACCTTAGAGCCCATTACCCTTCTACCTCCTTTCTTCTAGTTATAGCAAGTTGTATAAAGGCTACCACAGCTACTAAGATAAAAAATACCACTGCTTTTGCCTGACCTACTCCTTCACTTCCTGCTCTTGCATAGAAAGTAGTAAAAATGTCAAGGGCTAACATTGTTGTTTTTTTTGAAGGTGCACCTGCAGTAAGTGCAAGATTTTGATCAAATAATTTAAAAGAGTTGGAAATAGACAAAAACAAACATATGGTAATAGAAGGCATAACCATAGGCAAGGTTACATTCTTTAATATTTGCCTTGAAGTCGCACCATCAATTTTTGCTGCTTCTACTAATTCGCCAGGTATATTACCGATACCTGCTATGTAAATAATCATCATATATCCAATCAACTGCCAATTCATTAAGATTACTAGCCCCATAAATCCGTATTCTGGTTTAAAAGTTAAGGTAACACCCAATGGATATAAAAATCCATTAATAATTAGTTGCCATATATATCCTAGCACTATTCCACCTATTAAATTTGGCATAAAAAAGGTAGTTCGAAATAAATTGGTTCCTTTAATTTTTCTAGTTAATATTAGTGCTAACAAAAATGCTAATACATTAATCGAAAGAACAGAAACTACAGTAAACTTTGTTGTAAACCATAAGGAATTTACAAATGATTTATCTGTAAAAATAGCTTTGTAATTATCAAGCCCTACAAAGGTCGGATTTAATACAGTAGTAAATTTTGTGAAAGATAAACCAATCCCTAATATAAAAGGTATTAAAAAAGCCACCGAAAAAGCCAGTAGTGTTGGTAAAACAAAGATAGGAAAATATTTTTTAGTCGTTTTTTGCATTGCTTCTCTCCTATTAAAAAATAGGGTCTTTATCCATTGATATCAACACAAATGTAATAATGCTAACAATCCAATGATGAAGACCCCATAAATATTTCATATGAAAACCTGTGATTCTACTAGTAATCTATAAACACAAACAAATAATTGCTTGGTCAAAGTGGATATAAACGGGTGCTTCGCTTCTTGCTAATAACCTTACTTTGCTCTTTCTGATTTCCATGCGTCAATAACAGTTGTTGTAACTTCATCAAAAGTTTTACTACCTTGTGCATATTCTAATAATGCATCACCAAAATAATTCTTAAATTCTTCACTTGGGAATGCTGCAAATGTCCATACAACTGACTCTACGTCCTTTTCCATCCAAGCTAAAACTTCTTTTGCTAATGGATCAGCAGGTTTCTCAGCATCAGAAAAAGTAGTAAATGGAGCAATAAATCCAAGATCATTGGTTACATAACTCTTACCTTTTTCACTGGAGAACAACCATTCCAAAAATGCCACTGATGCCTCTTGTACTTCTTTGGAAACTTTACTATTAATCGCAAAATAATTCTCTGTACCAACGCATAATCCTTGCTTTTCTTCTCCAGCAACACCAGTATAGATAGGTAAGAATTTAATATCATCAGCGCTTACAACATTACCAGCCACTTCATTAATTTGAGACCAAGCCCAGTTACCGTTCTGAACCATAGCAACTTTACCAAGTGCAAATTCAGCCATAGAATCAGCAACGGATTTGCTACCTAATAAACCTTTTCCTGTTGCAGAATTATTAATATATAAATCAAATATATTCCTATAATTAGGACCATACTTAAATGTAACTTCATTAGCTGCAAGTCCTGCTAATACAGTATTATCAAAGTTACTATCATCTTTAAATTCATAGAATAAAGGTAAATTAGCTAAATGTGTTTGCCATCTCCATTGTTCTCCAGCGCTTAAAGATGTAGATGCAAAAACGCCTTCAATTCCTAATTCTGCTGTTCTAGCAGTCATATCTTCTACTACAGCTTTTAAAGTTGCAAAATTATTAACTTCTTCCATAGAAGTAACACTGGTTGCTTTATCTGTTAATGCAAAATACTTATTCATAACTGCATTGTTATATATTATTCCATATCCTTCTACTACGTAAGGAATTCCATAAACACCATCCCCACTAGCTACTGCCAATGTTTGATCTGATAAATAGCTATATAATTTGGTATCTTTTAAATCGGCACTGTAATCTTTCCAAGCTTCATATCCAACAGGACCGTTGATTTGGAAAATAGATGGAGGGTCAGATTTTGCTACCTCTGATTTTAATGTTTGTTCATATGTACCACTTGCTGCTGTTACAACTTTAACTTTCACTCCAGTTTCAGCTTCATAATCTTTAGCTATCTTGTCATATACATCAGCAATTTCTGGTTTAAAGTTTAAAAAATAAATTTCCTTTACTTCTTTTACATTAGTATCTGAAGGGCTTTCATTTTCAGCATCTTTTGTTGGTGTCTCGGTACTTGTTGGCTTTTGTGTATTTGTTTCTTCACTCTTTTTTCCATTACAAGCTGAGAATAAGCCTGTTACCATAACTAATACTAATACAACTGCTAAAACCTTAGATGTTTTTTTCATCTTACCTCTCCCTTAATTAAAATGTTCCGGTATCGTTATCAGTAACCTTACCGGTATCGTTTCCGATTACAGGAATATATTACCATAAATAATTTATACTTGCAATACCTTGTGTATAAATTTTATAAATATTTCTATTTTTTTTTATTTTTCTAATCAATATATACAAATAACCCACATTTACTATCCCTTAATTTATACCCTTAAGACATAAAGCTTCAATAATTTATTTGTCTTGTATTTGTAACAAGTACCATTCATATGAATATTATAATCTATAACCTTAAGGAGAATCGTTTTGGCTATTAAAATATTTATAGATCAAGGTCATAATCCAAGCGGTGTGAACGCTGGGGCTGAGGGCCATGGATTAAGAGAACAAGATATTAATTACAATGTAGGTATATATTTAGCTAATCTCTTAAATGCAGACCCTAGATTTGAAGCACGTACATCTAGAACTTATCCAGAAGAGTCACTTGGCTATAATAATACTTCTAGTTTAAGTACCCGTGTACAAATGGCTAATTCATGGCCAGCTAATTACTTCATAAGCATTCATTGCAACTCAAATCCAAATCCTGCAATTAATGGTACTGAAGTTTATGTATATCAAACTTATACGCAAGCTTACTATCTTGCAGAACATGTTCTACAAGCAATTGTTAGCCGAGTAGGTACTAGGGATAATGGTGTTAGAGTGAATAGAAGCCTTTACGTTTTAAGAAGGACAAATATGCCATCAATTTTAGTAGAACTTGGATATTTAAGTAATCCTTCCGATGCCGAAAAATTAAGAAATGATCAGTACCAATTTGCTTATGGCATCTATGAAGGTCTCTTAAGCTATTTCGGCTTTGAACCTATTGCTAAGTAATGGGAATATATATTAGTAATCTTAAAATGACTGTTGATATTAATTAATTTCAACAGCCATTTTTTATGACTTATGATCTCTTTTAGAAAATACCAACGAAACTTCCTATTTGCATTTAACTATATTTTGCTTATTTCTCTTTCGGTTAATTATAATTCTTTAACTACAACTCAAATTTTTAATGATATTCCTCATAAAATATGATATACTATCTTACGCAACATTTAAGTTTAACTTACGAGTTTTTATTCTGTATTAGACAATGAAAACAATTGAAACAAACATCCGTTTGTGTTATGATACATATAATAAAATAAAACAATTACTTATTCGACTGGAGGTGTTTATTTGGCTAAAAAAATTACAAAAGTGAAACCCTATTTAAAATGGGCTGGTGGAAAGCGTCAGCTTCTTCCTATAATCGAGAATTATATCCCTGATGAAATAAACACCTATTATGAACCTTTTGTTGGCGCTGGTGCCGTTTTATTTGCAAGGCAACCAGCTAGTGCTGTTATTAATGATCATAATACCCAGTTAATAACTACCTATAAAGTAATAAAAGAGCAAGTGGAAGAACTAATCAGGTTATTGCAGATACACAAAGAAAGCAATACAAAAGAATATTTTTATGATATTCGTGAGCAAGATAGAAAATTAGACATATTTAATACATTAACAGATGTAGAAAAAGCTGCCCGTTTTATTTACCTAAATAAAACTTGTTATAATGGATTGTACCGTGTGAATTCACAAGGCCTATTTAATGTTCCTTTTGGTAAATATGCAAATCCTGCTATTTGTGAAGAAGTTACACTAAGAGCAATTAATCAGTACTTTAATAGTTCTGATATAACCATATTAAATGGTGATTTTTCAGATGCTCTTAAAACTTGCACCGCCGGAGATTTTGTATATTTAGATCCCCCATATCACAGTCCAAACAATATGAATTTTACTGGCTATCAAGCTGGTGGTTTTAATGAAAGTGAACAAGTTAGGTTATATGAAACTTACGTTCAGTTATCAAACAAAAACGTTAAGTGTTTATTAAGTAACTCGGATACAGATTTTATCAGAGAACTTTATAAAGACTTTAATATACACATCGTGAAAGCTACTAGAGCGATTAATTCAGATGCTTCTAAGAGAGGCAAAGTAAATGAAGTCTTAGTACAAAATTGGTAGGTGGGTGACTTGGGAAAGAAGAAGCAGCTAACAATCGAACAATCTTGGGAAGTATTATTTGACAGACATAATATATTAGACAAGGTCCATAAAGAAGGCTCCTTTCATATTACCTCTACGGAGATAAATACTGTGAAGGAAGCTAGACTTATGGCTAAATTTGATGAGTCTTCTAGACTTCCCCATGTTTTTAAAGATAATAATCTTTCTATTGTACCAATTACAAGGGGTGAATATCTAATTGGCCCATTTGCTACTCATATGCCTGTTGTTTATGCAGATGTCAAACCAAAAATAGCACCAATTCCTGATCTTGTAACTCTTGATTATACAAATCTATACAGTGAATCCTCTGCTCTACTTTTTGCTTATAATAGTGGGATTATGGCTGATGTTATGAATAGTTCTTCTATTCATTTTACTGTAAACGGAAGAATGTCCTCGGGTGGGTTTAATTACACTATAGATAACCTTATGTATCCTGGTAAAAGAAATACTATTAATGTACTCAATTCTCAAATAGAAATTGATGCTGGATATGAAAGTAAAGATCTATTTTGTATCTGCGAAGCAAAGAATATTGCCGTAAATGATCTTTTAGTGAGACAATTATACTATCCATATCGGTTATGGACATCCAAGATAAATAAACCAGTACTCCCAGTATTCCTCGTATATAGTAATGATATATTTCACACTTTTATCTATGAATTTAATGAATTAAATCATTATAATTCATTAAAACTTATTGGTCATAATGCCTATACTTTTGCAGATGAATTAATTACCTTTACTGATATTGTAGAGCTTTATAAAAGTATTACACCTATTAAGGAACCTGATGTTACTTTTCCCCAAGCCAATTCTTTTGCTAGAATCGTAGATCTTTTATCCGTTCTTTATGAAAACAAAATGACAAGGGATGAAGTATCTCTTAATTATGAATTTGATGATAGGCAAACGAATTACTATATCTCTGCATGTGAGTACCTTGGATTAATTAAGCGTAATAATACTTATGAGGGTGAGCGTATCTATGAATTAACCAAAGAAGCAAAACAGATTATGAGCCTTGGTTATAAGAAAAAATACCTATCCTTAATAAAAAAAGTTTTAGAACGTCCAGTATTTTATGAAACATTTAAACTAACTCTTAATATGAATCGTATTCCAACCTCAAACTCTATTCGCTATATCATGAGCAATCATAATTTATCCATTAATCAAACCACCATTAATAGACGTTCTTCTACGGTTCGTTCTTGGATTGATTGGATCTTTGAACAAAGTAAGTAACTAAGCCTAATAAAAAATATCACATGCTTTATAAAATATACTACATTGATTTTCCATAATTTTCTATGATATATTACTCACATAAATTAACAATAAGTGAGGTGTGAATTTTAACTCTTCATACCTCTTTATTTTTTTACGCGTGTTAGCGCAGATGGGAGAAGGCATGAATAATGATAGGAAAGCATATCACTTACATATGGGACCTGCAAAATGCGCAGTGGATTTAGGTGATGGAAGTGAGCGAGGTTTATACGTAAATCAAGATTATATTTTGCATAAGTTAAAAAGGCCTCATAGGGCTATTAATTTAATGTATTGTTATTATCCTAATGATAAAGGATGGCCTATTCGTGCAAGTATTGCACACGCTAGTGACGATGTATCTTTTGCATGGGATTATCCATATGACGATTATTTTACTTACAAAGGTGGATTACAAGGT
>JAEWHU010000324.1 GCA_023387635.1 Bacillota bacterium | reverse complement strand
ATAATCGTGATGGTACCAACTATAATTATAGTATTAATTGTGGCGTGGAAGGAACTACTGAGGATGAAAATGTATTAAGGTTAAGAGAAAAGAGAATAAAGAATGCTCTTATTACCTTATTCTTTAGCCAGGGAACACCTTTACTACTAGCAGGAGATGAGTTTCTGCAAAGTACGGAAGGAAATAATAATTGTTATTGTCAGGATAATGAAATATATTATTTAGATTGGAGTTTGATTGATAAGAATAAATCTATGGTAAGATTTGTGAAAGAACTTATTGGTTTACGGAAAGAACATCCAATATTACATAAAAAAGAAGCTTTTTCTATGATGGATTACTTATCCATTGGTATACCTGATATCTCTTTTCATAGTGTAAAAGCATGGATTACGGACTATACCCCATATAACCGTATGCTAGGAGTGATGTTAGCAGGTGAATATTCCCTAGGTAAAAATAAAACTATAGATGATACTTTTTATATCGCTTATAATATGCATGGAATATGCCATGAGTTTGATTTACCAAACTTAAGAAAAGGCTATCAGTGGAAGATACTTATTAGCACGGATACAAAAAATACTGAGGATGAAACTAGATTAGAGTTAAATGAATTTAAGAATCATCAAAGAGTAAAAATAGAAGCTTATAGTATATTAATACTAATAGGGAAAGTAGAGGAAAATATATGAGCGGATTCGTACTAAAAGTAATCGCTATGTTAACAATGTTAATTGATCACACAGGAGCAATATTGCTTATTAACTCACCATATTATATGTATTTTAGAATGATAGGAAGACTCGCTTTTCCTATTTATTGTTTCCTATTAGTGGAGGGGTTTTATCAAACCAGTAATGTAAAAAAATATTTAAAAAGATTGGGTATTTTTGCATTAATATCAGAAATACCATTTGATCTTGCATTTGCAAATAAAACAACGAGTACAGGCTTTTTAGAGAGTCAAAATGTATTTTTCACATTATATATTGGGCTATTAGTTATCTACTTAATGAGCTTAGTACCTAAAAAATATCCCACTGATATTATGAAACAGAATATGATTAATTTTGGAATCTTAGTTATGGGATGTTTTACATCAAAATTATTAGGTACTGATTATGATATATTAGGTGTCCTACTAATTGTATGTTTCTATTTGTTCCGTAGTAATAAATTGTTATTAACAGTTTTTGTTTTATTATTAAATTATGGGATGAGTGGAAGTTTACAAGCACTTGCTACTATTTCAATGGTATTTATTTGGTTTTATAATGGTAAGAAAGGGCAAAAAATTAATAAATATATTTTTTATGCATTTTATCCTTTGCATATTCTAATCCTTGTATTAATTAAATGGTTAATTTATTAGTGTCAAAAGTCTTAATTTAATTATCGAATGAATATGAATGCATAATATTCATTCGGGTAGCCTTTCCTTCAAGTAATAGACTTTTGACACTCTAATCTAATAATTTAACTCGTAAATTTAGACAATATAAGAGGGTAGAATCTACCCTCTTATAATTAATAGTTAGTTATAATAAATTATTACCATATTGGCTAATATCACTGGATGGATTTGTGTTTTTATAATCAGGATCCAGGTAGTTGCCAGTTAAATCATTATTCGCATAACTGCTTTTAGTCGGGAAATAATAAGGTATTTGTGCATCAAAATCGGTTACAATTTTCTTACTTGGAAAACGATAATAACTTTTTTTGGGATTTTCAAAATACATGGTTTTATCCTCCTTGATGCAAAAAATATTTTATAGTATTACTATTAGATTAAATCTTAATAGAATTATGAGTTCCTATAGTATAGAATTAGGTGTTATTACAGAAATTAGTGTTTGTAAAATAGGAGGAAATATTCATGATATCATTAAAAGTAGATGATATAAAAGTCTTTATGTCAAACCTGTTAGTACATAAGGTTTTTGATGATTTTTATTTATCAGAGATGACAATACACACTTCAAATGAATTGTATATTTCAGGAAAATTAAATCAAAATTTCTATTCCAGTGAGGAACTAGAAATATTAAATGGTAGAAAGTATGCAACATGGGCTGAAAACAAAGCATTTGCGTTTTCATTTGTTAAAGGCAGTAAATTACCTCTATCAATAAAAATAGTATTCTTGTTATCAGATAGTAATGCCTTAGAACTGTTAAATAAATCAGGGGTTTCCTTAAATGCTAGTGATATAAATGGATTCTTTTTGAATGTAAGATATGAACAAGGTAATTTGCTTTTGACAACAGGAACATCGATTAAAGTTTTTACAATGGATAAAACTTTAGAAAATACTTGGGACCAAGATGTAAAATTGTTTTTAAAGAATAATAATATAACCTGGGAAGAAATATAACAAGATTGTTAGCACTCACTTTGAATGAGTGCTAATTTTAGCTTGACAAAATGAAAAATCAGTAATATTATAATAAAAGACAAGTATATAGAGCAATTTAAGTAAAGACTAGGTTAATATACACAATTATAATAAGATAATAAAAAGGAGAGATTTTTCTATGATGAAAGAACAAGGTAATTTATCAATTAATTCCGACAACATATTTCCTATAATTAAAAAATGGCTGTATTCTGATCACGATATTTTCTTTCGTGAGTTAGTATCAAATGGTAGCGATGCTATAACAAAATTAAAAAAATTAGCGCTTATTGGGGAAGCTAACCTTCCTGAAGATAATAAATTTAGAATCGATGTAATTATTAATCCAGAAGAAAAGACAATTACCATAAGTGATAATGGTATTGGTATGACAAGTGATGAAATTAAGGAATATATTAATCAGATCGCATTTTCTGGTGCTACTGATTTCATTAATAAATATAAAGATAAAACAAGCGAAGAACAAATCATTGGACATTTTGGTTTAGGTTTCTATTCTGCATTCATGGTTGCAGACAAAGTTACAATTGATACACTATCATATATAGAAGGTTCAAAAAGTGTACATTGGGAATCCGTTGGTGGAACTGAATTTACAATGGATGAAGGTGATAAAGAGACTAGAGGAACAACAATTACTTTATATTTAAATGAAGATAGTTATGAGTTCTCTAATGAATATCGTGCAAAAGAAATACTTAAAAAATATTGTTCCTTCATGCCAGTTGAAATTTACTTCAAAAATGCTAATGCTCCTATAGAAGAAGCTAGTGATATAGTTGAAACAAATGAAGTAGAAGATGAAACAGCAACACAAGATGGTGAAGAAGAAGTTATTGATGCTAATGTTGATGAAGCTGGTAATGTTGTAGAAGAAAAAGAAGTTCAAAAAGAAGTTCCTATTAATAAAACTACACCATTATGGGCAAAGCATCCAAATGAATGTACTGAGGAAGAATACAAAGAATTCTATAGAGATGTATTTAATGATTATAAAGAACCTTTATTCTGGATTCATTTGAATATGGATTATCCATTTAACTTAAAAGGTATTTTATATTTCCCTAAATTAAATACAGAATATGATCAACTTGAAGGTACAATAAAACTATATAGCAATCAAGTATTTATTGCAGACAACATTAAAGAAGTAATTCCTGAATTCTTAATGTTATTAAAAGGTACTATCGATTGTCCTGATCTTCCTCTAAATGTATCAAGAAGTGCTCTTCAAAATGATGGATTCGTTAAGAAAATATCTGATTACATTACTAAGAAAGTTGCAGATAAATTATCTGGAATGTATAAAGTAGAGAAAGAAAATTATGAAAAATTCTGGGATGATATAAGCCCATTCATTAAATTTGGTTGCTTAAAAGATGATAAATTCCGTGACAAAATGAAAGATTTTATCATATTTAAAAATCTTGAAGGTAAGTATTTAACATTACCTGAGTATGTAAAACAAGGGGATACTGATTCAGCAAAAGAAGAAAAATCAGAAGAGAAAACAGAAGAAAAGCAAAGCATCGTATATTATGTAACAAATGAGCAACAACAAAGCCAATACATTAATATGTTTAAAGAGGAAGGTATTGATGCCCTAATTCTAACTCATAATATCGACCAACCATTTATTTCATTATTAGAGCAACATGAAAAGGCATATCGATTCCAACGTATTGATGCTGATATCACAGATAGTTTTAAAGACAACACTAGTGATGAGGAATCATTAAAAGCTGTTAATGAAAAACTTTCTGAATTATTTAAAAAAGTTCTTAACAAAGAAAAACTAGAAGTTAAAGTTATGAAACTTAAGAATGACAAAGTTGCTTCAATGATTACCTTATCAGAAGAAGGCAGAAGAATGCAAGATATGATGAAGATGTACAACATGTATGGAATGGATTCTAGCATGTTTGGCAACAATGAAACACTTGTATTAAATGCAAATCATAAATTAGTTGATTATGTATTTACAAAAGGTGATACTGAAAATGTTCCTATGATTTGTGAACAATTATATGATTTAGCTATGCTTAGTCATAAACCATTAGCACCTGACGCTATGACTAAATTTATTACTAGAAGTAATGAAATTATGTTATTATTAGCAAAATAATTAAAAACTTAAATAGTAAAAGATTATCAATAAGTCTGAAACTTATATATATAAAAAGACCTTCTCTAAACTAATTAGAGAAGGTCTTTTTGATCATAGGACTTGACACCTGAATGTATATAAGAATGTAATAAGTTAAATAATAATTCAAAAAGGCTTATCTAATATTAATTATTTTCATTGTATTCATAAAAAAATTATAATTAAATGTAAAATAATACTTTAAAAATAGAATCATATATGTTATGATTGATAGTAATAAAAACTATGTCACATAGTTAGTAATATAGAAACACACAGTAGCAATTACTAAACAGTAAAAATATGGGTGTTTACCTTATGCTAGCTTAGTAGGTGTAAGGTTATGAGTTAATAGCGAAGCGGACGAGGATTTCGCTTTGACATAAATCTAGGAGGATAATACAATGGGATACAAAATTATTGTAGATAGTTGTACCGATTTAACGAAGGAAATGAAAGAAGACAAACATATATTTTCCGTACCACTTTCTATACAAATTGATGATAAAACTATACGTGACGACGCAAGTTTTAATCAAGCAGAATTTTTATCAGTAGTTAAGGAAAGTCCTAATCCACCAAAATCATCTTGTCCATCTCCAGAAGCATTCTTGGAGTTATATGGTGGTGATGAAGATATATATGTTGTAACTTTATCAGCTAGTTTAAGTGGTTCTAATAATAGTGCTGAACTTGCAAAAAGGCTGTATTTAGAAGAAAATCCACATAAAAACATACACGTATTTAACTCATGCTCTGCTTCAGTAGGCCAAACCCTAATTACGAAAAAGATCGGGGAATATATAGAGGCAGGTAAGAAATTTGATGAAGTAGTTAAAGAGGTTCAAAAATTTCGCGAAAAATTAACTACTAAATTTGTACTAGAAAGTTTAGATACACTTCGTAAAGCTGGACGTTTGACTAATTTACAAGCAGTTATATGTAGTGCTCTTAATATAAAACCAGTTATGGGTGCAACAGAAGATGGGAACATAACCAAGTTAGATCAAGCAAGAGGTATACAAAAAGCACTTCTACTTATGTGTAAATTAATTGAGCAAGATGCGAAAGAACCAGAGAAATATACTTTGGGAATATCTCACTGTAACAATTATGAGAGAGCCCTATATGTAAAAGATGAAATATTAAAACGCGTACCATTTAAAGATGTTATTATCGTGGATACTGGTGGAATAAGTTCTATGTATGCAGGCGATGGTGGAATAATTGTTTGTTATTAATTTTTGAATTGTGTAATATTAATTAAGTTCTCTCAAAAAGTAAATACTTATATATAAGTAAATAAAGTTCTTCCAGAAAACATGGTTTATTAGGGAAAGGAAATCCCCAATGGCCATGTTTTTTTAATTAGATTTATTATTAGAAAAAATATTAGATACCGGATGAAGTCCAGAGAAATCAATGATTTGAGCGATTGAATGGATAAGAAAATGAAAATGAGAAATGGATAAAAACCACTCATTCATCTTCACTCTAGAACATCATTATACAAGTACTTTATTTTCTGATTTTAGTCTAGAAATTGAGAAATGCAAGTACTTTACTTCAGTTCAAGGAAGTAAAGAGAGAATAAATGAGAAAATGGAAAAGAATAACAAGTCAGTGTTTTCAAGGGATTGAGGGGGGCGAGTGAAAGGAGTTTATTCGATGTTGAAAAGGAATTTAATATGTTAACACATAGTTTGGATTAAGGATTTAGGGATTAGGGAAATAGGAAATATTTCGAATGGAATTTAAGACTTAATTAGTTGTTGCAAAAAGAAAATAAAGTGGTGGTATTAATAGGGATAAGGATTCAAGGAAAGCATTGAGAATACGGCGTTCTTTTCATTTTATTGGTTAAAGGTATCTGGACAATAAAGTAAATACATGAAAGAACATTATTTACTTTTGCTATACAACATAGTCTATTTTTTCTGTTTCTAAAAACGATATAGTGAAAATACAAGAAAAAGAAAAGTACTTTCATAAATTGTAAAGTTCTGTAAAAATGAAAATAAAGTAGTAATCAGATAGAAAATTTTGGTATTCTATGTTATTATAAATATGAAAAAGAAAAATATTTGCAGAGGTAAAAAAATGAAAAATCCTACGGTTTTTATAAGTTATAGTTGGGACAACCCAAGCCATAAAGAATGGGTTATAGCCCTAGCCAATGAATTAAGAAGAAATGGAATAGACGCAACACTTGATGAGTTTATTACCCAAAGAGGTACTGTTAATCTCAATAGAATGATGATAGAAAGTATAATGAGAAATGATTATACCCTAGTTGTTCTAACGGATAAGTATGCTGAGAAAGCAAATGAGTTCAGCGGAGGAGTAGGGTATGAAACCTCATTGTTAATTAATAATATGGTAGAAAATATCGAAAAAATAATACCAGTAATGAAATTTAAAGGAGATAAAAATAAGGCTATTCCTTTTTATCTTAAGGGAATAACTTATATTGATTTTTCTGATGACAATAATTTTAATAAAAAATTTGAAGAATTAAAATATAAAATATTAAAAATAGATAGAATTGAAATGGAACCATTAGGGGTAATTCCTACTCTTAAACCCCAAAAGATAACAAGAGAAACACTACATAGAGATGCAGTTGTGGAAGATGTTTTAATACCTGATTTTAGAGAAATAACTGATAGAGATAAAAGCAAATTTATGAAGGATAGTTATCCTGAGATTATTAACTGTTTAGAAGATTTAGCAAAGCAAACTAAACTAAAAAATAATAATTTTGATTATGATATTGATGTTGTAACAAATAAAAAATGTATAATAAGATTTTATATCAATGGTATGGAAAAACAAGCAGTAAAGATATGGTTAGATAATCATTTTTCCAGGCAAGAAAATATATTAATATCATACGGTAGGTTTGGTATTGATAGTGATAACTCATTCAATGAAATAATAGTATGTGAGACAAATGAAAAGAAAGAATTAATGTTGAAGATGACGATGAATATGTTTGGAATTAGAGATGGAAAAAGTGCAAGAGAAATCTCAATTGAAATATGGAAGAATATCATACAATTTCTTAAATAATTGTTTTAGTAGGGGGTAGAGTTTGATAATCGATTATTTTGATGTTAAAGGGTACTTTGAAGGGCACAGATATCATGACCTAAAAGCCAGGAAATATAGCGCAATCTTTCGCAATATTGAAGAATTCATTGACCCAAATATAATAAATATATTTTATCCTAAAAATATGTTTGTTGATGGTAAGGATTTAGAAATATACATATTTTTAGAAAGCAAAATATTGAGAGGTAGAGTTTTAGATAATAACATAACTGAAATTAAAATACTTTATCTAAAAGACCTTAAAGATTTTATATGTGAATGTACTTTTGATGAAGAATACCATCATAAATTAACACTAAAATTTTATAATGATGAAGTTATAGTTTTAGATAGTTTGGTGGATACAAATTACAGTTGGAAATATAAATTTGAAAAAGAAATCAAAGAAATTATACAAATAATTATTGATAAAAATGATATATAATTCACATATTCTTAATCTTAATACAACGCTATAAATTACAATTTAATGTCAGAAGAGTCTAAAAGTGGAGTGTTGAATGGTATGTTCAAAAAAAGGTATTGTTATTGACGATTATATAATAGGAATAGGGAGACGCTTATGAATTTATTCAGTGATTTCTTTCACACAATTATATTAAAAGTATCTATTTTTTTTGATAGTTTATATAAAATAGATAATAAAAGAATAAGAATATTAGCAAATGTAGTTTACGCAATAATTGTCTCATTTTTTATTGGAGTTTTGTTACAATTAACTCTTTATATAATTATCATACCTTTTATGAAATTAGAAGTAAATAGCAATGAATTGAATTATTTTATTATGCCGATTGCAATATTTATATGCTTTATCGAAATATGCATATTGAATATAAAGGATAAAAAATTTAGCCTTCCAAATAAAGTTCTTCACATATACTTCACATTACGTAAAATAAAGCCTTTTGAAGGTATTGGAAAAATACTTTTATTTCTTACTATAAATAGTTTTATAATACTTCTGTTGTTGGCATGGGCATTCAATCCATTTATTATTCCTGAGAAGAATTTTCCAATATTAATTTTTATATTTTTTACTATAGCAATATTTATTACAATGATAATATATAGTGAAACTACTCTAGAAATAATTTTGCGAAAAAAAAGACAGTTTATAACATCGATGTTATTATTTGTTGGATATTTAATTTTAAATATTTATCAAATATCTCAGACCTTACAAACCAATATTGATGAAAATTCAATAACCCTTTGTGCTATAACTATATTGGGATTATTGTTATCAATCATTACAGTTATTGATAAAGCAAGATGTCTTTACGAAACTGCTTTAGATAATTATATAGAAGATATAAATAAAGAGTTGTCTGAAGCATATAAAAAAGAGTTAGAAATTGTAAATAGTAATAAAAAGGCAATAGGTAAGCAAATAATAATTATAATGTCGTCATGGAATTTAGGAAAATGGTATGACCGAATCAAAATTATTTTTTATCCAATTTTTATTGGAATTTTACTAATATTTTTACTGATTGGATTTGGGAAGATTGAATTTGCATTAGATTTTATTTATAACTGGTTAGTTGTTACTGTTTTAAATGGTGATGAAAATAAAGCATTTATAATTACAACCACTTTAATTATAATTGGCTTTATAACATGGCTTTTATATGATTGCTTTCATAAGTTTAAAGAGAGTAATTATAAATATAAATTATCATTTGTAGTTTGGATGGAACTCTCTCTATTTCTTTTAGGAATTTGTTTAATGAATTTATTTACATCAATTAAGGAATCTATATATAGTTTTATTCTAGTACCGTTGATTTATACTTTTATTTTCACTTTACTTTTATCATATGCTTTTTATATATTTATAAAATTAAAAAGCCGGAAATAAAGTGAAGATGGAGGAAGTTTCTAAGGCATGGACCAATTAGTATGAGGGTTATTAAGTGATGAAATATATCCTGAAGCCAATATCCAGACTAGATAGGAGTTCCATCATAATGAAAATAAGTAAAGATATATAAAATTCATAACAGTATATTAGTTGAGGACTTTTATATAAACTCTAGTAAGTATATTTACTTTAATCGAGGCTATTATCTGATTGAGATTTTAATTTCTTTATATAACCATAGAGCATTTTAATAATCTCAATTGCTTTTGCATTAAACGAATCGTACAGTTCGTTAGTGATGTAATTATTTTGAAATGCAGTTGTTAGATGAGACCTTACTTCTCCTGCACTACCAAGGGCAGCGTTGGCATGAAAAAGTTCACGTTTGATGAATAATTGTGTATTTAAGTCGAAAAGATATATTGAGAATAAAACGAGAAAGGTAAAGAATATGAAAAATAAAATTCTTAAGCAAATAACAGATTATTATTTAAATTCTAGAGATTTCAATGGGTTCCCGCTATATAATTTTGATAAAAAGCATACTGATTTAATTTGCCAGTTAATAGATGAAGATAAGTTGGAGGTGTTATCTTCAGCATTTGTTGTAAATCCACATATAAAAGCGCTGAAATTAAATATTGATAAAGAAGAGCAGAAAAAAGAAGTTATTAATAATGGAAATTCAGTTGTTTTATATCCAACGGAAAAATATTTAAAGGAATTAAATATTAATACTGAAAAGCCTTTTACAAAAATGCTTTTAGATGGGAAAGCACAATTAAAAATCTTATTTTTTAATGTAGAAATCCTAGAAACATATTTTCAAGACCCGAGATATAAATTATTTTGGTCTGATTATAGAGGTAGCATTGTTATATCTGATGAATTTTATGATGAGAATCTAGAGAGTGAATATATAAAGGATTTTGGATTAGGTTATCATAAAGAAAAGTTATATGAAGAAAGAGTGGTTGGAGTTTTTCTAGGAGATTTAGCAGACCTTTCACTTAATGCTCAACTAAAATGGAAAATAAATTATTTAGAACGTCAACAAGATTATGTTATCAACAATGGCTTTTATAAAAACTTGATATTAGGTGAATGGATAGATGAAGTATCAATATATAGTGCTGTCTTTGATGAAATGATAGTTATTAATAAAATGTGTGATAACATGGGTATTCCACATTTGTTTAATAAAATATATGAGCCTCATACATATGAAAAACCAGAAGATTATAGAATAATGTTTCTTCCAACTCTTAAAAATTACTATGGTTTCATGTTAGCACTTGAAAAAATAATTATACATAATATTAATTACAAAACTTTTACAACTGTTTCTAGGTTTATAAAACCAGTAGAACGAAGAGATGATAAAGAAAATTTAAAGGGAAGTCTGCAAATGATGTCAGAATGGTTGAAACAAAATATTAGAACAAATGAAGATATAGATGACTTAATTATAAATCCTTTAAAATCCATTAGAAAAATTAGACAAGTTCCTGCACATGAGATTTATTCTAATCAATATGATAAATCATTATTTAAAAAGCAAAATGATATGATACTTGAAACATATAAATCTGTAAGGAGTATAAGATTATTTTTTGCTAATTATCCAGGAAATAGGAGTATAGAGATACCAAAATATCTTATAACAGGAGAAAATATAAGAGTATATTAGTTAACATAAAGTTAAAAGAAGCAATACCGATATTAGAATGTAGAATAAATGGAGGATTTATATTGATAATAAAAGAAGGGGCAGTAATATCCCCAAAAAATAAAGAACCAAAATATAAAGTTATTGAAAAGATAGGTAGTGGTGGTAATGGGACGGTATATAAAGTTGTGTGTTTAAATGATGAAAATAACTTCTTTGCATTAAAAGTTATAAATTTAGATTATACTAAATTTTATAATAAAAAATATTCATATTCTTATTATAGGAATTATGAGCGTAAGAAATATGCTAGGTTTTGTGACGAAATAGAAGTAGTACAGAAATATCAAGATGAAATTAAAGGTATATTACCTATTTATGATTTATATGTACCTAAGGAACCGTCGGAAGAGAATTTCCCTTGGTATACTATGCCAATTGCAAAGGGAATGAGTGAGAAAATAAAAGAATATTCCTTTGAAGAAAAAATAGAGTGTATCTTTGATATCGCGAAGACTTTAAAGGAATTACATAGTAAGGGAATAGCACATAGGGATATAAAACTCGATAATCTTTATTTTTATAAGTCTGGATGGTATTTAAGTGATTTTGGTTTAGTTTCATATCCTGGTAAAAAGGTATTAACTAGCGACACGGAAGGAATAGGGCCTAAAAAATCAAATACTATTGCACCAGAAATGAGAGAGAATTCTAAAGATGCTAACCCGATATATGCTGATATTTATTCATTGGCAAAAACATTATGGATGATACTTACATATAAAGATATTGCATTTGGAGGACAATATAATCATAAAAACAAGGCTATATCTTTAGGGCAATATGTAAAAAGAGAGTATTTAGTTACCATACATGAAATTCTAACATCATGCACATCGGATATTCCAGAGGAAAGACCGACAGCAGAACAGTTAATCGATTTATTACAAGATTGGTTTGATATAAAGAATGACTTTAAAAAAAGATGTAGAATTGAGTGGAATTTTATTATTAAAGAAATAACCCATTATACTCCAGAAACAATTGTATGGTCTAACATTAATGAAATAGCAAGTGTATTGAATTTAATTAGCCAAACAGAATCTCTTAATCATATGTTTTTACCATCAGGTGGTGGAATGGACTTAATGGGATGTGAAATTTCTCATAAACAAGGATTTATAGAATTAAATGAGGATGGATTTATAAAATTAGTAAAACCTAAAAAGTTATATTTGGAGATACTTGGTGATTACCAATGGAATTATTTTTTACTAGAAACTGAATTGATAGAACCATGTGGACTGTATAAATATGATAATCTTAATGATGTTTATGAAGAATGTGTATTAGAAATAGAACCGTGTGTATATATAGAACCTTTTCATTTGAACTACGGAGTCTATAATGGTAAAAAATTACCTGAAAATGCAAGAAAAATATATATTGGTTTAAAAGGCAATTATGTTATTTTTCCAAAAAAATCATATTATAACTTAAATATGAAAAGTTATAATGCATTACAAACAAAACATGGTACTCCGTTAAAATTTAAGGATTTTGTTAAAGAAACTATAAAATTTATAAGTTGGAAAGAAGATAATCCTGATATATATAATGAAATAATAAATAAAAAGAAAAAAGAAAAGGAAGAAGAAAATAAAGAATGGATTGAAATTAATAAGGGAGAGGAAGAACAATTATTAAATCATATTCAGAAATATAAACTGGTTAAATGCCATAAGGAAAAAGATAAAGATACTGAGTTTGAATATACTTTAAATGTACAGATAATAGCAAGTTGTGACTTTTACTTAAATAATGATGGATTATTAAAAATTAAAGAGGATTTATTGGATTTGGAAAGTATGATTAACGGTACAGATAGGAAAAAGGATTATTATAAATTCTATGATTTTGAAGAAGTAAAAATCTGTTCAAATGAAATAAAAAAATATTTAGATATTACACTTGTTAACTTACATACTATTATTAATGAGACAAATTATTGTATTGATATGAAAAGGTTAAAAAAACCAGAGCATTTATTCACAAAGGAAGAAATTATTAAAGTATTAAAGAAAGGGAATGATGACTTACATAACAGATTAGTAATTAATAAAAATGGATATATAGAACTTATTCAACCAGTTGAAATCGGGTATCTTGAAGTTATGAAATACCCAGTATTAGGTCATAATTTCTCTCCTAAAGAGAATATAGTAGGAGAGATGGCACCAATAGACAAATATATAGATGATATATATTTATTAATGTTAGATGCCTGGTATAGGCATTTAAGAGGTGGAGAACGTAAACATCTATCAGATTATGTAAGCCTTAATCAAGAGGAACTATTAAAAAGAATAAATTATGAATTAAATAAATATATTTTATAAATTGATTTATATCATTATTTTATTGATAATGAGGTAATGGGGATTTCTTGCAAGACAGTAAAAGGGATAAAATAGGGATGGTTATTATACATGGTGGCAAGTACAGTTTTAGAGGTTATTACTTACATAGTTTGGTTAGTGTGTTTGAATCAATCCATGAACCCAGTTTTCCTAACTCCTAACCCCTATCTCCTGTATCTATGTGTAATATTAATTAAGTTCTCTCAAAAAGTAAATACTTATATTTAAGTAAATAAAGTTCTTCCAGAAAACATGGTTTATTAGGGAAAGGAAATCCCCAATTGCCATGTTTTTTTTAATTAGATTTATTATTAGAAAAAATATTAGATACCGGATGAAGTCCAGAGAAATCAATGATTTGAGCGATTGAATGGATAAGAAAATGAACATGAGAAATGGATAAAAACCACTCATTCATCTTCATTCTAGAACATCATTATACAAGTACAACACAATAAAAACGAAAAAGCTTAACTTATTTTAGAAGCTTTTAATATATGAGTCATTCTTTTAAAATCTTTTGATTTGTTGTTTATCAAAAGATTTTATCAGAATGACTTTTTTGTGCTAATTTGTCTTGTAAAAATATACTAAATATTTCATTATTAAAATTGTCAATTAAGACAGAATAGGATATAATTAAATAATGTTATATTTTAGTAGTTTTTTTGGAGGGAAAGAGATGGATAAAAAGGGTATGTCTAATTTAGGAGATGAAATAAAAGATATCATACAAAATGCAGTGAGTACTATGGATTTTCATCAATTAAATAAAGATATTAGTAATACAGTGAATAGTGCATTGGATGAAGTGCGTAAAGCAACAGGGGGAGTAAGGTATACTAACAAAAATTATTCTAATCCAGTGAAGAAAGATAAAGTAGACAATAGGGAAGTAATAAAAAGCATAAAACCCGAACCAATAGCCATTAATATGAAGGTAGGAAGTGTGTCAGGCATTTTATTTACTGTTTTTGGTTCCATTGGTACTGGGATTTTTGGTATTGCTGTTATAGTATTAGGTGTACTAGGAGGAGTTTTTGAAAGTCAGAAAGTATTTGGAATCATTATATGTGGTTTATTACCATTATTAATTGGAAGCGTCTTTATGAGTATAAAAGGAACTAGTATCAGGGATAGAAACAAACGGTTTAGAAGATATGTGAGTATACTTAGTGGGCGAAGTTATTGTATGATAAAAGAATTGGCAGATAGGACAGGTTTTAGTAAAAGGTTTGTTATAAAAGATCTAAGAAGAATGTTTACTCTAGGTATGTTTCAAGAAGGATATATTGATGAACAAGAAACTTGCCTAATGGTTAATAAAGAATCCTATGAACAATATCTAATCGCTAAGGATAATATGAAACAACGTCAAGCTATGGAATTACAAGAAAAGAGTAAGAAGTCAAAACAGGAAGTAGAAAAACCTTTAGAACCTAAGAGTGATATTGAGAAGGCTTTAATGGAGGGGAAAGTATATATTCGTGAAATACAACAAGCCAATGAAGCAATATCCGATGAGATTGTTTCTAATAAACTAGACAGAATGGAACAAGTAACCACTAAAATTTTTCATTATGTTGAGTCACATCCAAACCAGTTAAAAGAGATTAGGAAATTCATGGAATATTATTTACCTACAACACTTAAACTATTGAATGCATATAAAGAATTTGACAACCAGCCAATACAAGGAGAAAATATAACATCAGCAAAAAATGAAATAAATAATACACTAGATACAATTAATTTGGCATTTGAAAACTTGCTAGATGACCTTTTTGAACATGCAGCAATGGATGTATCTACCGATATATCTGTCTTAGAGACTATACTTGCACAAGAAGGATTAGCTGATAAAGACTTTGTAAAAAAATAATAGATTAATAATACGCGCAAAAGAAGCGCAGGAATGAGGGAAAATATGAATCAAGAAATGCCAACATTAACATTTGAACCTTTTGCAAAAGAAGAAACTAATAATGATGTTTTAGAACAAAAAGAAGTAAAGCAAGAAGTAAATATATTAGATGAAAGTAATTTAACACAAGAAGAAATAAAAATGGTGAATGATTTTGCGAATAATATTGAACTTAATAATTCTAATTTAGTTCTTCAATTCGGAGCAGGGGCACAAAAGAAAATTGCTGATTTTTCAGGAACAGCTTTAGCTAATGTAAAAACTAAAGATCTAGGTGAAATTGGTGATATGCTTTCTGGTGTAGTATTGGAACTAAAGAAATTTGATGCTGAGGAAGAAGAAAGAGGATTATTTGGATTCTTTAAAAAAACATCAAATAGAATTTCGGATATGAAAAATAAGTATGCGAAAGCAGAAGTTAACGTAGAAAGAGTATGTAGTGTTCTAGAAGGACATCAAATGCAGCTTTTAAAAGACGTTGCTATGTTAGATAAAATGTATGAAATTAACAAAACATATTTTAAAGAACTCTCCATGTACATCTTAGCTGGCAAAAAGAAATTAGCTAAGGTAAGAGAAGAAGAATTACCAGTATTAATAAAAAAATCACAAATAAGTAATCTTCCAGAAGATGCTCAAGCCGTGAATGATTTAGTTTCTCTTTGTAACCGTTTTGAAAAGAAAATTCATGATTTAGAGTTAACAAGAATGATTTCTATACAAATGGCTCCACAGATTCGCCTAGTACAAGGTAATGATACTCTGATGGCTGAAAAAATTCAATCTACTATTGTGAATACAATTCCACTTTGGAAAAGTCAGATGGTACTTGCACTTGGAATAGCACATTCTACTCAAGCTGCACAAGCTCAACGGGAAGTAACAGATATGACCAATGAGCTGTTAAAGAAAAATGCAGCAACGTTAAAATTGGCAACCATAGAAACTGCAAAAGAATCAGAGCGTGGTATTGTAGACATTGAAACACTACGTGCAACCAATGAATCCTTAATTACCACTCTTGATGAAGTTATGAAAATTCAAACAGAAGGTCGTGAAAAGAGAAAAGCAGCTGAAATGGAGTTAAACAAAATAGAAAACGAATTAAAACAAAAATTATTACAGATAAAAGGTTAAGAATATCAAAAGGCGTATCCAAACTAAAATAGTAAGGGTACGCCTAATTTTAATTAGAATATTTTCTTTCAAAATAAGCTAAGAGTTGGTAAAGTCCAGTGGCCAGAATACATAGTATTACAATTGACATCATAACCCAATCAAGTTTAAATACTTGACTACCGTATACAATTAAATACCCAAGGCCAGCTTTAGCAGCTAAAAATTCACCAATAATTACACCAACAAGGGACAAACCGATATTTACTTTCATGACACTAATGAGGGTAGGAATATTTGCTGGAATAATGATTTTAAAGAGTACATCTTTTTTATTCCCTCCTAGTGTTTTTATAAGTTTTATTTTATCTTCTTCAACACTAGAGAATGCAGTATATAATGATATGATCGTTCCAAATAATGCTACTGATATGGCAGCTACGATTATCGTTTTAACATTATTCCCAAGCCAAACAATAAAAACAGGTGCAAGTGCAGACTTTGGTAAGCTGTTTAGCACTACTAGGTAGGGCTCAAATACTTTCGCAACTGCATCATTCCACCATAAAAGAATTGCAACGAGAACGCCTATAATGATTACCAAAGAAAAGCTAACGAAGGTTTCAAATACAGTAATACCTATATGATAGAATATTGTTCCATCTTTACTCATGGAGAAAAAACTTTTTATAACTCGCGAGGGACTACTAAAGATAAATGAATCAATTAATTTTATACGAGTTGTAAATTCCCAAAGTCCAATGAAAATTACGATAATTAGAATTTGAAGCATTCGAACAGTTCTTAACATTTTTAGGTATTTCATCACATATGCTTTATGAGAGGGAGAAGATGTTTCTTTCAGGGACAATATCAATTTCCTTCTACTTCTCATAATGATTTAGCTCCTTCCAGATAAGATTAAAATAATCTTTAAACTCAGGTGCACTTCTTGCATGGAAAGGAGTTCTCTCATTAATAGACAGGTTAACATCTATAACCCGTTTCACAGTACCTGGTCTATGGGATAAGATAATAATTCTATCTGCCATGGATACTGCTTCGGAGATATCATGTGTAATTAGAATAGCTGTCTTTTTCTCTTTGCGAATAATACCCCAAATATCATCAGATACTTCAATTCTAGTTTGGTAATCAAGTGCAGAAAAGGGTTCATCTAAAAGTAGAATGTCAGGTTCCAAAAGCAAAGTGCGAATGAGTGCTGCTCTTTGCCTCATTCCACCAGATAATTCTTTAGGTAGTGAGTTTTTGAATGTAATAAGTCCATAGGTATTCAAAAGACTATTTATTGCTACGTAGCTACTATCCGTTAACTTATGCTGAATTTCTAAGCCTAAAGTAAGATTTTTTAGAGTAGTTCGCCATTCTAATAAATGATCCCTTTGTAACATATACCCAATATTTTTACCGGAATCTCTAATGTCTTTTTGATTTATATAAATACCACCCTCATCTGGACTGATAAGTCCTGCAATTAGAGATAGTAAAGTTGATTTGCCACATCCACTTGGACCTACAATTGCAAGGAATTCGCCTTCATTTACATGAAAGGAAATATCACTTATAGCAGGAGTTTCACCTTCTAAGCTATGATAATTATAACTAACATGGTCGATCTTAAGTAGTTCTCCCATATTTTCCTCCTAGTTTAGTTATACTGTATTATATGAATTAGGAATAGATTAGTTACTTGCAAGATAAGATAAAGTAAAAAAGAACAAAACTAAAAATTATTAAATAATTATTGCATTGTATGTAAATATTTAGTAAAATAAGTTAATGCATTCAAGTTAATAAACATTTACTGAAATAACAGTTTGGTGTATATTCTTTTATATACAAATAATTTGTAAAGGAGAAAAACAGTGAGGGATTTTGTAATTACGACTGATTCAAATTGTGATTTGCTACCAGAGTATCTAAAGGAGAAAAAAATTGGAGTTATACCCCATTATTATGATCTAGATGGGATTACATATGGTGGTGAAATTAATTTAACACCAAAAGAATTTTATGATAAAATGCGTGGTGGAGTAATGCCTACTACAATGGCAAGTAACCCTGCGGTTATTAATGACACTTTTTTAGATTTAGTGAATAGAGGATATGATATTTTACATATAAGTTTTTCTTCTGCTTTAAGTGGCGGGCATAGTAATGTACAAGCAGGAGCAAGAGAAATTTGTGAAGAGCATAAAGAGGCAAAAATACTTGTTTTAGATTCATTAAATGTATCAATGGGTGAAGGTTTAGTTGTTATGGAAGCGGTTAAGCTAAAAGAAGAAGGCAAGACCATTGATGAAGTTGTAGAATACATAGAAAAATTTAAAACAAAGATAAGTGTGCAATTTACAGTAGATGATTTGTTCCATTTACAACGTGGTGGAAGAGTATCAAGAATGACTGCTATTGTTGGTAGTATGATAAATGTAAAACCAATATTAGTAGTAAATAGTGAAGGTGCATTGGTAGCAAATGGTACAGTTAGAGGTAGAAAAAAATCTTTATCTACCATAGTAAATAATATGGAATTTCAAATAGGAAATAATAAAGATAAAGAAATTACCATATGTGTAGTACATGGTGATGCAATTGAAGATGCAAATTATATGGTATCATTAATAAAAGAAAAATTTAGTAAAGCTACAGTGATAGTTAATACCGTAAGCCCTAGTATAGGAGCCCACTCTGGACCAGGGGCAATTGGTGTTTGTTATTGTGCTGAAAAATAATAATGAAAGAATTAATCTAAAAATGATATGAAAAAAAGATGTATACAATTTTAATTGTATACATCTCTTTTTCAAGCTGGAAAAGGGATTTGAACCCTCGACTTACTGATTACGAATCAGTTACTCTGCCAGCTGAGTTATTCCAGCAAAATTACTATAAATAAGATATAAATGTTATAAATTTTGGACAACTTTATAAAAAAGTACTTTAGTATGGTAATATAGACTACAACTCCTTTATTATTATCATACTAAATGAAAAATATGTCAAGAATTAAAAAAAAGCAATTTATTTTTTTTTATCGTATTGACTTTAGAATAATTGTATAATATAATACAAACTGTTATATGGTATTAGATACCATTTTATTTGTTTTATCTTTGTTCTATATTACGAATTGCGATGGGGCTTTTCACTTACATCCTATTGATGTTTGGAAAGCTTTTTTAGTATAATACCCTCATCCTTTAGTGGTTTAAAGTGTTAGCACATTTGCTTGAAGAAATAGCAAAGTGTTAAAACCTATAGTACATACATAGTATAGAATAACGTTAAAATGGAATAAAAAGAAAAAAAAGGAGGATATTTTATGGTAAAAAAATTACTATCAGTTCTTCTTATTGCTTGTATGATGGTTTCCATCGTAGCATGTGGTAAGAAAGAAGACACAGGAATTACAACTACGCCAACAACAGTTCCTACTGATGATGGCGGGACAACTGAACCAGAAGTTACACCAACAGAAGAGGCTACTAAGAGAGAAGCAGCTGGTGAACTTATTATTGGTAGCACAACTGAATTATCTGGAGACTGGATTCCATATTTCCAAAACGGTGCTGCTGACTATGATATATATCAATTTATTAATGGTTACGGAACTGTTGATATGACTTCAGCAGGTGAATATGTAGTTAATACTACTGTTGTTAAAGATTATACAACAACAGAAAATGAAGACAAATCCAAAACATATACATGGACTCTTAATGAGGATTTAGTATATAATGATGGAACTCCAATTAAAGCTGTAGATTATGTAGCAACTGCTTTATTATGGTCATCAAAACAAATTGGTGAGATGGGCGGAAAAACTGATTATGGTCAATACTGGACTGGTTGGTCTGCATTTACTAAAGGTGAAGCAAAAGAATTCGCTGGTGTTAAACTTTTAGGCGATTACCAATTCTCAGTAACTATTGATCCTGCAAATCTTCCATACTTCTATGAATTACCAATGGTAAGCGTAAGTCCTACTAAATTATCTTTCTGGACAGATGAAACTGTTACAGTTGCTGATGATGGTAATGGCGCTTACTTTTCAGATAACTTTACAAAAGAAGCTTACGAACAAAAAATCAATGATGCTAGAGCAGCAGTTCCTCGTGTAACAGCAGGACAATATAACTTAACTAGCTATGATGAAGCTACAAAAACAGCAGTACTTGATGCAAATCCTAGTTACAAAGGTAACTATGAAGGACAAAAAGCTAATATTAAAACAATCATTTACAAATTAGTTACTACTGAAACTGCTTTAGATGAATTAGCTACTGGCTCTGTTGATTTATTAAACGGTATGGCAAGTGGTGATGAAATCAATGCAGGTCTTGACTTAGTAGAAGCTGGCGGTTTCGCATTTACTGAATATGACCGTGCAGGTTATGGTAAATTACAATTTGCATGTGATTTTGGAGCAACTCAATTCGTTGAAGTTCGTCAAGCAATCGCTCACTTATTAGATCGTAACGATTTTGCTAAAGCTTTCACAGGTGGTTTTGGTTCTGTAGTTAATGGACCTTACGGGGTTGCTATGTGGATGTATAAAGAATCTGCAGATGAATTAGATGAAAAATTAGACCAATATGCATATAGTTTAGAAGCAGCTACTAAGTTACTTGTTGATGGTGGTTGGGTATATGATGCAAATGGTAATGATTATACTTCAGGAATCCGTCATAAGAAATTAGAAGATGGTACTTTTATGCCACTTACTATTGAATGGGCTTCTTCTGAAAAGAACCCAGTATCAGAACTTTTAGTAGTTAAATTACAAGAGAATCCAGACGTTGCAGCTGTTGGTATGCAAATCAACCAAACAGTTATGACATTCTCTGAACTATTAAACTATTTATATCGTGATGGTTCTGAAGATGCAAAGTATAGTGTTCCTACATATAATATGTTTAACTTAGCAACAAACTACACTCCAAGATATGATTTATCTACAACATATACAAATGACCCAGAGATGATCGCTCAAGGTTATAACACTAACTTTATTGTAGATGAAGAGTTAGCTACACTTGCTAAAGATATGGTGTTAGTTTCTCCAGAAGATAAAGAAGGATATAGACAAAAATTCGTATCTTTCGTTGATAGATGGAATGAATTAGTACCAGATCTACCACTTTATTCTAATATTTATCATGATTTCTACAATGCTAAATTACAAAACTACAATCTTAATGCTATTTGGGATATGACTGAAGCTTTAATTTATGCTTACGTAGAATAATTACATAATATAATTATGATAAAAGAAATAGGGTATTTCAATACCCTATTTCTTTATGAATAATAAGATCCTTCACTGTACTTAGAAAATGAAGGAATTTTGTCATTCTATTTAGTTCTAAATATAGTGAAGAAGCTTATTATCATTATTTAATCGGAATATTAAGGTAGAAGGTAGGTAAAGAAATGATAAAATATATTTTTAAAAGATTAATATATATGGTATTTATATTTTTTGTTATGTCCATTGTTTTATTTAGTGTATATAACATGATACCTGGTGATCCTGCCAGAGTAGAAGTAGAAGGGCAAAAAGCCACATTAAAGCCTGATGAATATCAAAGAGCTTATGAAGAAGCAAGGCAACGTTTGGGTCTAGATGAGCCTAAAATTGTTAGATATGGTAAATGGATGGGCGGAATCCTTACAGGTGATTTTGGTCAATCTTCCGTATACAAAAAACCTGTTACAACAGTAATAAAAGCACCTATGGGAAATACAATTTTCATTAACATATTTGCTATTACTTTATCCCTTGTGATAACTATTCCACTTGGGATTATCTGTGCTGTCAAAAGGAATTCAATATTTGATAATGCAGTACAAGTGTTTACAATTATTGGATATAGCATACCGGTGTTTATAATTTCTCTAATATGTATTTATATATTTGCGGTTAAGCTAAGATGGTTTCCAGTTAGTGGTATGAATACTCCTAACTTTAACGGTACTGGTTTTGCATGGTTTGTGGATAGAATGTATTATTTAGCACTTCCATTAATCGTTATGACAGTTGGATCACTTGGTGGTATAACTAGATACGTACGTGCGGCAATGATTGAAGCACTTCGTATGGATTATATCAGAACGGCAAGAGCTAAAGGTTTAAAAGAGAAAGTAGTAATATATTCTCATGCATGGAGAAATGCTTTATTACCAGTTATTACTTTAATTATTGGTTGGGTTATGAGTATCTTCTCTGGATCTTTAGTTGTTGAAAATTTATTCAATCTTAATGGTATGGGTAAATTCTATATTCAAGCTCTTACGAATCAAGATTATAATGTTGCATTAGCAGTGCAATTATTCTATATGCTTATAGCACTTGCAGGTAACTTAATTATAGATTTAAGTTATGGTTTGGTTGACCCTCGTGTCAGAGTAAATAATTAATTAGGAGGCCATGATAATGAGTAAAAAGACAAACAATAATAAATCTGGAAAAAGCTTTTTAAGTCTCCTAGTAACAAAATTATTTGGTGGCAAAAAAACATTATCCATAATGGAAGAGGAACAAATTCAAAGTCCTCTTAGAACAATTATTAAGAATTTTAAAAGTAATACATTAGCAATGGGCGGCCTTTGCTTATTTTTATTAATATTTGCTGGTGTTATTATTGGACCATATATAGTTAAATTAGATTTATCCTATTCCGAAACAAGTCAGTTAAATGTCCCACCTGGACGAAACATGTTAAAAGTACCAGATTCCTTACAAGGTAAAGTTGCAGATATTTCTGTTGGTCCTACATTTACAGTAGCAGTATCCACAGATGGTAGATTATATATCTGGGGCAAAACTAAAATGAGTAAAGCCATTGACTTAAAATATGTAGGAAAAGATGTAGGAAATGTTGTTCAGATAGCCGCTGGTTTTGATCATGTAGTTGTACTTAATGATCAGGGGCAAGTATATGCATGGGGTAGTGATAGACAGAAACAATCCACAATACCTACTGAAGTTGCTTCACTTACGAATGTTAAAGAAATATACGCTGGATATCAATGTAGCGTTGTTCTAACTGAAGATGGACAAAGTTATTTCTTTGGTAATGATAGTAATAATGATTATAAAGCAAAACATGCTTATCAAGGTAATTTAGATAAAATTGCACTGACTGCAGATGCTGTACTTGGGTTAACTAAAGACGGAAAAGCAGTATACTTAGGTGGCCAAAAGAATAGTTATTCTACTGTTCCTGAAATAGAAGGAAAAGTAGTAGATATTGCTGCAACAGCGTCAACAATGAGTGCTGTTACAGAAGATGGCAAGATACATGTGTGGGGTAACTTATCAGAAAAAGGCGAAGGAAAATATCCTACTGAGACTAAAAGCAAAATTGTAGAAATTCAAGGTGGTAGATATCATTATACTGCTTTAGCAGAAGATGGGTCTGTATACGCTTGGGGTTACAATAACTTTAAACAAAGTGATGTACCAAGTTCTCTTGATGGTAAAGAAATAGTTAAAGTATATACTGGATTTTACCAAAACTATGCTATAAAGGCAGATGGAGAAATAGTTCCTTGGGGACTAAAAGGTTACCTATTAGGTACCGATGATTTAGGACGTGATGTATTAAATCGTTTAATAAATGGTGGACGTATGTCCATGACTATCGGTGCAGTAGCAGTTATCATCTCAACTATTATTGGTGTTACTGTTGGATGTATATCAGGATTCTTTGGCGGTAAAGTAGATTTATTTTTACAACGTGTGGTAGAAATTGTATCATCACTTCCATTCCTACCATTTGCCATGATTTTATCTGCATTTATTGGTAATACATTACCACCAAATCAAAGAATATTCTTAATTATGATTATTCTAGGGCTTTTATCATGGCCAGGTTTATCAAGACTTGTTCGTGCTCAAGTTCTTGCTGAACGTGAAAAAGAGTTTGTTACAGCAGCAAAAGCAGTAGGTGTAAAACAAATGTCTATTGTTTTCAAACATATTTTTCCTAATGTTATATCAGTAGTAATTGTATCTGCAACATTAGATTTTGCAACTTGTATGCTAACTGAAGCAACGTTATCTTACCTTGGCTTTGGTGTTCCAGCTCCACAACCAACATGGGGTAATATGTTATATGGAAGTAATAATAGTATCGTTATCCAAAATTATTGGTGGAGATGGGTATTTGCATCTATCGTATTAGCAACATGTGTTATCTGTATTAACTTAACTGGTGATGGTTTGCGTGATGCAGTTGACCCGAAATCTCAAGAACGTTAGGGGGAAGTTAAGATGGCATTACTAGAATTAAAAGATTTACATACATTTTTTAATACCAAAAGAGGTATTGTAAAAGCAGTTAATGGTGTATCTTATGCTGTAGAAGCAGGAAAGACACTTGGAGTAGTAGGAGAAAGTGGTAGCGGTAAAAGCGTATCCGCTATGAGTATAATAAAATTATTAGATGGTAATGGATATATAGATAGTGGTGAGGTTTATTTTGATGGTCGTGACCTTGCTGACGTTTCTGTGAAAGAAATGAGTAAAATAAGAGGTAATGATATCTCTGTTATTTTTCAAGAGCCAATGACATCATTAAATCCAGTATTTACAATCGAAAGACAAGTTGCAGAACCTTTTATGGTTCACCAAAAATTAACAAAGAAACAAGCGGCTAAAAAAGTGGTTGAGATGTTATCTCAAGTTAATATACCTAATCCGGAAGCAGTTGCGAAACAATATCCACATCAATTATCCGGTGGTATGAGACAACGTGTTATGATTGCTATGGCACTTGCTTGTGAACCAAAATTATTAATTGCCGATGAACCAACTACTGCACTTGATGTTACAATACAAGCACAAATTCTAAAGTTAATGAATGCACTTAAAAAGGAAAAGGGAACTTCAATTCTTTTTATTACTCATGACTTAGGAGTTATTAATGAGATGGCTGATGACGTTGCAGTTATGTACTGCGGTCAAGTTGTTGAAATGGCGTCTGTACGCACAATATTTGGTAAGGATAATAAATATTCACATCCTTATACAGAAGGACTTATGTTCTCAATACCAAGACTTGATACACCAGCTGGTGTACGTTTAGAGGCGATACCAGGTTCTGTGCCTCATCCACTTGATTTACCAAAAGGATGTAAATTTGCCCCAAGATGTAAGTATGCAACTGAAAAATGTCATAATGAGCAACCAGTATTAAAAGAAATAGAAAAGGGACATCAAGTACGTTGTTTCTATCCTGAGAAAGGGGTGAGGGCAAGTGGCAAATAATAAGGAAAGAAAAGTATTATTACGTATTGATAGCTTAAAACAATATTTTCCAATAAAGAAGTCTAAATTTTTTCAAAAAGAACAATTATTTGTTAAAGCTAACGATAATGTATCAATAGATATTTATGAAAATGAAACACTTGGTTTAGTAGGTGAAAGTGGTTGTGGTAAATCAACTCTTGGACGTACCTTACTACAATTATATAATCAAACAGATGGACGTACTATGTATTATGGACGTGATATTGATGAAATAGCACCTAAGTATGTTCTAGATATTTTAAGTAATTTAGTGGCTAAGAAGAACGAATTAAATGTACTAAGAGAAAAAGAAGCCTTAGCAAAAAAAGAATATGAAGCTGTAGTAAACGAAGATGAAAAAAGTAGTAAACTAACTCAACTTCGTCAAGCAGAGAAAAAAGCTCACGATCTATTTATGGATATTGTTCAGCTAATCGGTGGTTTTATTGTAGCCGATGATTTAACTCAAGTATCTGAAATTTTAGTAAAGGAATATAAATCAGGTGTTAAGCATCGTAGTTTATTAGAAAAAATAAACGAAGAGAAAATTGAACTTGATGGTGAAAAATCCACACTAAAGGAAAAGAAAAAAACAAAAGAAGAAATTGATAAAGCAACTTCTTCTAGAAGAAGTAAAATAGCTGAGCTTGAAGAAGCTTTAAGAGTTGTTGATAAAGAATTAGAAAGTATACGAAATGATATCTATACTTTAATGAAGAAATATAAAGAACATAAAGATTTTGCTAAGTATGAAGTTTATCGTGATAAAGGTATTAATTTAGCTAGACTTACAGATGAAGAAATGAGAACACTTCGAAAAGATCTTCAATTAATATTCCAAGATCCATATTCTTCACTTAATCCTAGAATGACGGTAGGACAAATAATAACTGAAGGTTTATTAGCACATAAATTCTTTGATAAAAACGATGAAAATCTGCAAAATTATGTTATTGAAGTTATGGAGAAATGCGGACTTGCGCCATACTTTATCCATCGCTATCCACATCAATTCTCTGGTGGTCAAAGACAACGTATTGGTATAGCTCGTTCTCTTGCTCTAAAACCTAAATTTGTAGTATGTGATGAAGCAGTTTCTGCTCTTGATGTTTCCATTCAATCACAGATTATCAATTTATTATTAGATCTAAAAGAGAAAGAAAATCTTACTTACTTATTTATATCACATGATTTAAGTGTAATTAAGTATATTAGTGATAGAGTTGGTGTAATGTATTTAGGTAATATCGTTGAATTAGCGAATACCAAAGAATTATTTGAACATCCAACACATCCATATACAGAAGCCTTATTGTCAGCTATACCAACAACTGATGTTGATTCGAATAAGCAAGCAATTATCTTAGAAGGAGATATACCAAGTCCTATTAAACCACCTTCAGGATGTAAGTTCCATACTCGTTGTAAATATGCTACTGATATATGTAAGAAAGTTGTACCTGAATTTGAAGAAATAAGACCTGGACACTTTGTTGCTTGTCACCATAAATTAGTATAGTTATATAGAAGGGCTGTGATTCCTATGATGTTTGAAAAAAAAGTGAATCGAGCTATGGATTGGTTAAAAGATCAGAATACGAATAAGCAAATTAAAGAAGAGTATGTAAAAGATGAATTCATGGAAGAACCTATGGATATGAAAGATGAAATTTCTATTCAGGATGAAATAGAAAAAAATGATATTGCTGCAATATTAATATCTGCATTTCTAATGTTCACACCTGTTATAATTATATTACTTGGCTTTTTTGTATTACTCTCCTTTCTTTTCTTTTAAAAGTTCGAATTATTAATAATAAAAATCCTAGTTATC
>JAEWHU010000314.1 GCA_023387635.1 Bacillota bacterium | reverse complement strand
GCATTCTATCATGTCGTAGAGGAGGGTTCTTGTATCATAGATGTATCTTCTATGTCTGCACATTTGACACCCAAATTTATCATGCCAGTAGGATTATATAAGTACAGTGTGACAAACCCAAAACTTTTTATGAGAAAAATAATGAAAAGAGTTAATTTATTTCCTAAAAAAGTAAGAGCAGGAGTTTCTTATGGAATATCCAAACATTTTGTAATTTGGTTTGCTAAGCAAGATGCAGCAAGATTTGGAAGGAAGGGTGCTAGAGTCATTTCTGTATCACCAGGAAACTTTGAAACACCAATGGGTGAATTAGAAAAAGAAGAAGCAGATGCTTATACAAAATATTGTGCTATTAAGCGTTTTGGTCATGTAGATGAAATAGCTAGTTTATTTGCTTATTGTGCTAGTTCTAGTGCAGGTTATCTAACAGGAGTAGACATATTATGTGATGGTGGTCTTGTGGCATCAGGTATTAATCCTCTTAAGAAAAGCTAGTGTGTTGATTTATTTTTTGGTATGTAAATTTTAGTAGATTTTTAGGTGTAGTACTCTATACAAAAAGAGGTCCATTGCATGAATACATGGAATAATGAAGAATGGCAGAAGAGAATATGCCAATAATATAGAAATACAAAAAAGCATTTAGGCAAAAACCTGGATGCTTTTTTGTGTAACGAAAAGCGGTGAGGTTTTTTTTAGCACCATATTTTATTTGAAGAATAATTATAATGATGTAGTTGTCCAAGCCAAGGTATGTATGTTATCATATTATTATAGATAGAGTTTAGCGTAGATAAAGAGAAAAACATATTAACAGAGGTGTCCATGAAAAATTTATTTGCAGTAATTCCAGAGGAGTTTTTCAAACCCCTTACAAGTAAGTATAAAAGAGAATATGTTGATTGCATACAATTAATATTCAATACATTTCGGCCAGAACTATCTTACGGCGTTGACAGGGATATTGTTCTTTCAACCCTTGAATCTTATTTTGAAGAAAATTCAACGGATGGTATGATGTTTGAGGATGAACAGGTGGTTGCTGGTGATTCCAGATCAAAGGCAAATGCGGTAATTAGAACTCTTAAGGAATGTAAATGGATTGAGTACGAAAACGTAGAGAATTACCGAATAAATGTGGTTTTACAGGATTATGCAGCAACAATAATACAGAGTTTCATTCAAATTGTGAAAGATGACGAGATGGAATATCAGAGTGTCATTTCACAAATTAACGCAACGTTACTTAATGAAGATTCGTATTCAAAACCTTACCAATATATATTAAAGAGAATAAATGAGAACACAGAAGAGCTTATATCAGGACTTAAAAAGCTCAATATAAGCATAAAAAAACATATGGAAAATCAAACTAATGAGATGGATACCAAGGAAATTTTAGAACATTTCTTTCAGTACCATAAAGGGATTGGTTCTAAGGCATACCTTAGAATGAAGACTAGTGACAATGTTTCATATTTTAGAAATTCAATTATAGAAAGACTTGATATGATTTTGCAAAGTGAGGAGATTATATCACTTGCAGTTGATGGCTATATGGAAATCGAACAGGTAAATGACAGAGAAGAAGCACATGAGGAAGTGATTAATCTAATAATGAATATGAAGTCTTCTTTTTATAGGCTTGATGATATTATCGAAGAAATTGACAGAAAGCATGCTAAATACCAGCAAAGTGCCGTAATGCGTGCAAAATTTCTTTTGTCTACTGGAAATAATAGTGAAGGTAAGATTTTACGCATTCTTAATTACATTTGTGATGAATTTAACAAGGATGAAACGTTGAATTTGTATGATGAATCGCCTGAACCGCTTATGCAGATATTTAACATTTTCCCGACAAGATTTATTGATAATGAATCCCTTAAAACCATTTCAGTTTCAAAGAAAATAGGTAATATAGATGATTTAGAGGATGGATTTTCAGTGAGTGATGAGGAACGTGACCAATATCTTGCGTTATGGAATGAGAAAAACAAGAACCGTTTTTCACGTAAAAATGTGAATGCCTATGTTGAAGAGCTTCTTGAAGGTAAGTCGCGGATTACGGCATCTTCCCTTCCTCTTAATTCAAAGCGTGACTTAATAAGAGTAATTTTCATCAGTCTATACGGTAGAAATTCAGTTAACTGCTATAAAGTAGAGCCGAAAGACACTAAAATTACGGTAAATGGGTTCACATTTACGGATTTTGAGATAATTAGGAGGTAAGGTTGAAAGAAAATTTGTTGAATGAAAGGGTGCGGGTGTAAAGGTGGAAATATTTAATGAATCAGTTTCCCAGAAAGAAAAGTTTCGTATAGCTGCAAATAAACTTTTAAATCAATGCTTTGTCTTGAAGAAAAAGGACAGCACAAAAAATGATTATATGTTTATACTTCAGAATAAGGAATATTTTCAGGAATATTTTGATCTTCTTGGTTATCAAATAGATATAAATCAAGAACAGGGTGTTATTGGCATTACCAATGTATTTGGCATAGGTCGTTTACAGCTTAGTAAATATGAAAGTATATTGCTTTTGATATTCAGGTTATTGTATATCGAAAAAAGAAAAGAAATTGGTTCTATGAATCAAGAAGTTGTTGTACTGATGGAGGAGGTCCATGACAAATACAACATGCTAAAGATAAAGACCAAGCCAATTATGGACAAGGGGATGGTAAAAGACGGTGTAGGGCTTTTGAAAAGGTATAATATTATTATGAACCTGGACAGTGATGTTACATTACAGGAATCACGAATTATCGTTTATCCATCCGTCATAATGGCGATGACCTCAGAAAATATTAATGATTTATATGATAATATAAATAGCAAACTTATTAATTATGCAGGAGGTGAGACTATAGATGACGATGCAGAAGAAATTACTGACTAGGATACGTCTGATTAACTGGCACTATTTTAGAAATGAGACATTGAATCTAGCAGGTTCAACCCTTATAAGCGGTGAAAATACCGCTGGAAAATCAACTGTTTTAGATGCCATTCAGCTTGTAATGACAACAAATACAAGAAAATTTAATGCAGCTGCAAATGAAAAAAGCAACAGGGATTTAAAAGGTTACGTACGTTGTAAAACTGGTAATGTAGGAGAAACTTATTTACGCAAGAATTCAGTAATATCAAATGTTGCATTAGAATTTTATGAGGAGAAAACGGACAGATATTTCGTAATCGGAGTACACATGACATCTCCTGATGAAGAAAGTAGGATCATTACAAAATGGTATATTGAAGAATGTCGGTTGGAATCCCTGTCATTTATAACGGACGGGAAACCATCTCTTGCAGGTGAATTTAAAAAGAATGGTAATAAAGTATCATATATAGAACAAGTAGGTGCTGCAAAGGACCGATTCAAAAGAAGGTTAGGTAATCTTGAAGATAGGTTTTTTGATATTATACCAAAATCTCTTGCTTTTAAACCTATGGATAATGTAAAGGATTTTATAAATAAGTTTATTTTGCCTGAAGAAAAAATTGACGTGGGTTATCTTAGAACTAGTATTGAAACATTGAGCGAACTTGAAGAATTAATGGTTAAGTCAAATGAAAAACTTGAACTTTTAAATCTTATTACAACGAAATATACAGAGATTCTAAGTAAAGAAAAAGAGATAAGAGTAAATGATTTGATGATTAGGATAGCTGAGATAGAAGCATTTGAAGATGAATTACAATCTATGAGAGTTACTCTAAAACGTGATGAGCAGTTATTAAAGAGTAGTGAACAGCAGGAGAAAGAACTAAAAGATAAGAGCGATACACTTAATGAAAGGCTTATACAACTTAATGTAGCAAAGGAAAGTAATGAAACCGCAAGATTAATAGTTAATTCTGAGAATAGAATTAGGGAATTGAACAAGGAAATTGATAACCTGGGGCAACAAAAGAGAATGCTATCGAATGAAATTAAGAAAGTGGAAAAACTTCTTGTTTTGTTTAATGGGCAAAATGAAAAGATCATATCAAGGGAACAGCTTCTTGGCTTATTGGATAATACTTTGGTTGATGAAAAATATGAAGTCATTTCTCTTTTGGAGAAAAGGGTAAAAGAATTAATTGAATATTATCGTAATGAAAATTTTGAATTAGCATCCAAAGTAAAAGAAATTGATGCTCATATGAAAGACCTTGTAATAAAAATAAATAATCTTAATCAGAAAGTATTCAGATTTCCAGCAAATACTCAGGCACTTAAAGAAGCCATTGAGAAAGAGTTTATAAGGCTTGGGATAAAGACTAAGGTATGGATTGTTTCGGAACTTCTTGAAGTGACGGATCCACTATGGCAAAATGCGGTTGAAGCTTATTTTAATACTCAAAAATTCAATATTATAGTTGAGCCTGAGCATTTTGACAAGGCGCTACAGGTTTATAAAAAAATGAAAGATAATATTCATTCCGTAGGTCTTGTAAATACGAAAAAGTTGGAACTTGATTACGAAACAGATACAAAATCTTTAGCTTATGTGGTTAGTAGTAGTAACAGGTATGGGAAAGCTTATGCAAATTATATTCTAGGTAGGGTGATAAGGTGTAATGATATCCTAGAACTTGAAAATCACAAAATTGCCATTACCCCACAATGTATGGTGTATCAGGGATATGTTGTACGAAATTTAGATAAAAATACGTATAAGGACCCATATATAGGTTCTGGAGCATTTGAAATTCAGATTAAAAATGCAAAGGCCGAATTGGAACAGAAGGAAATTGAGAAAAAAATTGTTTATGATAGAAGAATTATTCTTGAAAAGATATTAACTCAATATGAAGAATGTGATATTAGGCTAATAAGAAATAGCATGGAAGTTCCTGCCATTCTTATGAGACAGGAAATTTTATTAAAAGAAGAAAAGTGTGAGCTGGAAAAGGCTAAGAAAGACCCGAATTTCATTCAGATAATTACACAGATAAATGAATGTACAAAGCAAAAGGAAAAACTTGACTATCAGTTTAAAAGTCTTCTTGAAAATAAAGGTAAGATTGCTGCTAATATAGAGGAAATGGTAAAAAAGATTGCACTAGGAAGCCATTCAATCGACGTGAAAAGGGAAGAACTTCACCATCTTTTTATGGAATACATTGAAGAAAAAGAGGATGCATTAAATAAATTCAATGCAAATAGAAAAACAAAATCAGCTAAAACCATTGTGGATAATTTCAGTCCAAAGAAAGTACAGTATGAAAATGAGAAGAAGGCTTTATTGTACGACAAGGGAGGCCTGACTTCGCTGCAGGAAACCTTTAACAATAAGTATGCATTAGACTTTGTACGTGGAGTTGAAGGTATGGAAGATTATTTTAATGCAAAATTCACATTAGAATCAGCGGAATTAGTTAGATTTGAAGAGGATTTGAGAAAGGCAAAGGAAAACTGTGAACAGATCTTTAGAGTATCATTCCTAGCTAAGATGAAGGAAAACATTGAAAGTGCTAAGCTAGAGTTTAGGAATCTAAATAGAGCGCTTCAGAATATTTATTATGGTGAAGACAGTTATCATTTTGAGATTACTTATGATAAGAAAAAGGAAAGCCTTTATCGAATGATTACTGCTGAAAACAACATGGAGGGGTATAATCTCTGGTCTGCAGCTTTTGAAGAAGAGTACAAAGAGGAAATGTCAGATCTATTTGCTAAACTTATTGCCAAAGATGATAAAGGCGAAAAGGTTCTTGCTGAATATACCGATTATAGAAGTTATCTTGATTATGATATTGAAGTTCGGAAGAAAAATGGTACAGTTCAAAGATTTTCAACCATATATGGTGAAAAGAGCGGTGGAGAAACACAGACACCTTATTATGTAGCTATCGCTGCTTCATTTTATCAGCTGTATAAGCTGGATAATACAATAAGGATTATCCTTTTGGATGAAGCATTTGATAAAATGGATGATAACCGTATAGCGTCAATGATGGATTTCTTTAACAGCCTTGAATTACAGGTTATTCTGGCAACACCACCTGCAAAGGTGGAAGTCATAGGAGAAAAAGTTGATACAATTCTTATGGCAATTAGGGTAAATGACAGGAGCATTGTAGAAGAATATAGTCTTTAAGGAAACGGTGAATATTCATGTATGCAAAAACAATTTTAAATACTTTATTGGATAAATATGAAAACAGTAAAAGTTTTATAGGTGACAATAAAGTGAATCAGAAGTTCTCAGTTAATATAAATAAGATTTTTCCCAGGTATGAAGATGATTCAGAATACCATGCATTTGTAAAAATTAATGAGGAAATTGAGAAATTATCAACGCTTAACTTAATTGATTCAACAAAGCTTAAAAATGGTGTATATGCTAAGGTTACTCTAAATATAGATAATATTTCAAGAACCTACGATTATATTGGAAGAATACCTAAGGCTGATGAGAATCAGGAGTTAGAAATAATTCTTAAAGAGTATGCAAATAATAGGAATAAAATTCTGTCATCTTATGCGAAGGAGCAGATGACACGTCTAAAGATGAATAAAAAAGTAAAATATTATGACGGGGATACCGGAGTTCTAAGAGATTTACTTCACTCTATTGAAATAGCTCTTGAGAATCAGAATGAAGTATATATTAGAGACTTTTCTATAAGGCTTTTCAAAGACTCAAAGAAATTTGAATCAATGGTAGAGAAGTTTAAAAGTCTAGTATATGAGTTTGGTGATTATCCTGAGAAGGAAACAATACTCGATGAACTAAATATTATTAAGACACCCACTTATATTTCGGTTAAGGGTGCAGCACGAATATGGATCGGTAATCAAAGCCTTGAACTTTCAGTAATAAAAGGAGACATTGCATTTTCTTCCAATACACTAAAAGAGATTACAAAGGTTGAAATCTCTGGTTCTAAGGTTATAACAGTTGAAAACCTGACAAGCTTTCATACATTTGAAGATGAAAATGCATTGGTGATTTATCTTGGTGGCTTTCATAATGCGATTAGGCGCAAATTTATTAAACTGATTTATAAAGATAACTCAGATAGGGAGTATTTCCATTTTGGAGATATAGATGCAGGTGGGTTCTTAATTTATGAACATCTGAAAGAAATGACTGAAGTCCCATTTAAAAGATATTGTATGGACAAGTCTACATTGGAGCAATATAAAGAATATTGGAAGGTTCTTACTGCTAATGATAAGAAACGGCTTGTACTCCTAAGAGGAAAAGGGTATGACGATGTGATAGACTTTATGATTAAAAATCATTGCAAGCTTGAGCAGGAGATAGTTGAGAATAGATAGAATCTTAATAAATAAAGCGGCTGTAAGCCATTGTGAAAGTAGTAAGGTGATTAAAAATATTGCAAACAACAAGTGGATAAACCCAATTGTATTAACACTTTTTTCCTCTCTGAATAGGATATAAGTAATTATATGATGGAGATATGAAAGTGAGAGAACTTAATCCTCAAAAAATATTTGTGCAATATCGGGATATAATGAAACCATATGAGCCTGTTATGAGCAGAAAATATACGATTACTCATTCGGATACAACCACAGAACTATTTGTGTTTGTGTCCGAAAATTATGCCAAAGATCAAATTACTATAATGCGTGACGAGGTAAGGATTGCCTGGGAGCAAAATAAAGAAGGAATTGCTTTAGTTGGTTCGGTAATTGTAGATGGTGAAGGAGTAATAGGAAATGCTAATATAAGAAATAGTGTTTTTTATAACGAAATGCCTACAGCACTTCAAGCCTTACGCCAATCTGACAGATTTTTGTTTGACAAAGATCCTAATCTAGATAATACACCGGTATTTATCCACTTTTACTCAAGTAATCCTGCATATGACATGACATATTATTTTGGAGTTATTGGCATCTATAAATAAATAGTAAAGGCTTTCTAGAAACAAATCAGTAGAAATCCGCTATCACCTTATTGCTAAGGTGTGGCGGATTTTTACATTTTAGTAAAAGGGTATATATAAGTCATCATTGATTTATCCCATAATACTGAATGGACTGCTGATAACAATCCTTTTCTCTCCATTGTGTTGGTGTTACATGAAAGTGTTTTTTAAACAGCTTTGAAAATTCCATCTGATTATCATAACCGACACTATTAGCCACTTCTTTGATGGTCATATTACTTTTTTTAAGAGATTGTGAAGCCATCTCCATTTTTAATGATAGGATAAATTGTTGAGTATTTATATCATATATACTCTTAAAGATTCGTGTAAGATAACTCCGGTCAATATTTAAAAATTGAGCTATTTCTGTAACCGTAATCTTTTTATGTAAATTACTCCTTATGTACTTTTTTGCATTAGAGACATAGGTTTCCGCTGCATTCTCATCTTTTTTCAATAGTTTTCCCTTAGTAAGGGAAGCGATAAAGAACCAGAAATGACCCATGATTGTTTCAAAGTCAGACCAGCCTAAATCAATAATATTCTTAAGTATATTTCCAACTTCATCATCATCATTTAAAACGTGGTTATCATGGGAGAACCCTGCCACAGTCATAAGCTTTTCAGAAAAGCTACCGTCAAACTCAATCCAGCCGTACATCCACGGATCCTTGTCATCTGCTTTATAATATGCCGTTTGTTTTGGGTAAATAAGAAAAAATTGTCCTGCATGAATTTTGTAAGTTTTCTTGTTAATATGTAATTCACCTTGCCCACTATAAATGTAATGAATTAAATAAAAATTACGTACTGCGGGGCCAAAGGCATATCCATTATCACACTGTTGTTCACCATATTGCATGGGATAAAGATCAGAGGATAGTAAAGGACTTTTTGCATAATATAGTTTCATTGAATCAACTCCTCTTTAATCAATAGATCATGAACAGAAACAGTTCATAATCTTATTACTCCAATCGCTATACACAAGCGAGCTTGTGATAGCTCATCCGCTTTCAATATATCACATTATCCCATAATTACTCAATATAAATATATTTAATTAAGCATGAATTTGATTTATGATTAGAGTGTAGAAGATGATTGTAGATGAATATATTTGCATATTTTCATCATAGAAGAGGCCTGTATGCAAGAATAACCATAACACAAGGAGGATTTTTTATGAACAACATTCTTAAATTAAATGGAGTAGAAAAAACTATATCAGTAAGAAAGACATCAAGAATAGCGCCGGATGAGATTACAGATCCAGATTATATGTTTCCTGCTTACTGTAATGGAGAAGTGCTTTTAAATAAAAAAAAGGGCCTTCTTCCTGCGATGGGGTGGAATAGCTGGAATGCCTTTGGTAGTAAGAACAGTGAGATACTAACTAAGGAAATGGCTGAGCAACTTGTTCAGTTAGAATTAGCAGACTTGGGATATGAATATGTAGTACTAGATGATGGTTGCTATAAGTCAGAACGAGTAAACGGTTTACTGGCAAATGAAACAATAAAATTTCCTAATGGTTTTAAGGCATTATCAGATTATGTACACAATAAGGGACTTAAATTTGGTATGTATAATGATGTTGGTACTAATCTATGTGCTGGATCTGCTGTAGGTACTTGTGGATATGAGGATGTGGATGCAAAGTCTTATATTGACTGGGGTGTTGACTTTTTAAAAGTTGATAACTGCTATTATCTATGGGATAATGCAACCTTCTCAGATGGAACAAATACAAAATACACCTATGCACCAAATATCAGAAGTATAACGGTCTCTAGTGAAGATTTTCAAGTAACTTTAAATGCAGTTAAGGACGGGGGACTGTTAGGTGAGGGTGCATTAAAATATGATGCTGATTATGTTACTAATATCGGAACCTTGGACGGAACTAATGTGGGTACAACTCCTGTTGGTGATCGCTTTAGTGAACTTTCTTTTACTGTAAATGCACCAGTGAGGGGAGACTATATCATAACTGTAAATTTTGCAAGTGGTGAGGAAATTGGTACTGGGCGCTGGCTACAACTTGCAGTTGGACCGTTAGAAAATGAAACTAGATATTTTGATAATATACTTCCTCTTACAAAAAGCACAACTACCTTTATAGATTCCGATGAAATAGTGGTATCTTTACAGAAGGGAGAAAATATAATTCGACTTATGAACCATAGAAGGCAAGAGAATACCCTTAATTCATATGCAGCTTTGTTTGAGGGATTAAATCAGGCTAACCCAAATCATGAAATTATATTTTCCATCTGTGAGTGGGGAAAAACACAACCACAAAACTGGGGATATAAGATAGGACACTCCTGGCGTATATTAAATGATATAACTTTTTGGGTTGGAGCGGATGGAAACCCAGGCCAGGCTGTATGGAGTTCAAATAATACAGCAAGTATAACCTCTCAATACAATAAATGTATTATTATGGACGAGTTTGCCGGACTTGACAAAGGGTGGAACGATCCTGATATGCTTGTAATCGGTATGAACGGAATAACGAATACTATGAATAAAACACATATGACTATGTGGTGTATGATGAATTCACCGCTTATGCTTGGCTTGGATTTAAGGAGAGTAATTAAAGGAGATGAGCTATGGAACATTATTGCAAACAAAGGTGCCATTGCATTAAATCAAGATAAGCTTGGTATACAGGCAAAAAGAATCTATTGCTCAATAGATAATATCAATCCTGATACTGCATATGTTACGAATAACGACCGAGTGGATATTCTAGCAAAACCTCTTTTTAATGGTGATATTGCATTATCCTTTATAAATCTTAGCGACGCTAGAGATACTAAGGAACATTTGGTAGATGTAAGTTGTATTATCAAGTATATCGGCCATAAAATGAACAATGTTAAAAAATTTGAAAATGCCACAAGTTATTATATAACTAATTTATGGACAGGTGAGGAGACAAGGAACACTTCTAGGATCTTCTCTGTTACAGGAATTGATGCCTATGACAATGTAACCATAAGAGTAACTCCAGCTTAAGACGGTAATCTTTTATAAATATTTTTTTGGAAAAGATTGATTCGTTTAGTAAGTTAGAAAAGGATTAATGGTATGAAAAAATTACATAAAGCAGATATAATCTCTAACTTGGTGGAGATTCTTGAAGAGGATGAAGGTTTATTTCATCCCGATGCTCCAATTACAACAGAACAGTTTGTAACGATGATGATTCAAAGTTGTAAAGGCAATATAGCTCCAACTCGTGACAATTGGTCATCAGGATATATGGATTATGCATTGTATAATGGGATAATTGAAGACTATGATATGACAAATATAAGAAATCCAGTTGAGCGTCGTTCTGTTGCAAGAATTGTTCATGAAGTGCTTTTGACTGAAATTAAAGAAAGTGATGAGGACGATTGGTCAGCTGCAGAAAATCTTAAAGACTTATATTCTTGTCATACCTGCGTTATGCATATAGCACAAATGTATGTGAAAGGTATAATGCATAGCAGTGACAACAATGTATTCGATGTGCAAGGTAGTGTAACGGGTGAGGAAGCTGCGGCAGTAGTTATTAAGATTCTTGATAAGGAGCAACGTATTCCACAGACTGAAGGTAGAAAATATACGACTACAATTCTATCGCCAGATGAAGTATGGGAGTTGATGGCAAATGATACTATGGTAAGGCTTGTTGATGTACGTACCGATGAGGAATATAAAAAAGGGCATATTGAGAGAAGCATTTGTATACCGCTCATAAATATAGCAAATAACCCGTTTTCAGTATGTGAAAATAGAGATACTCCCATAATCCTTTATTGCCAAAAGGGGTATAAGAGTTCCGTAGCAGTACATACACTAATAGGTGCAGGATATAGCAAAATTTATACTATACCTGGTATAGAGCAATATCCATATAATGGTAGAATTATTGTCTAAGCCATGATATAGTTAATATAGTGTTTATACAATTCAAGTATCAACAGTTGGAATGAATGATGCATAGGAAGATTTCATTTTCCAACCTTTAGATGTTAAACATAGCTTTTTATCATTACTTTATTTACAGGAGGGAAATATGGAAGAATCCAGTCTTATCAAGGAAGATATACTTATAGCTTTTCATAAGGTTTTACCTTATATGCCACATTTTTTTGAGAATGAGATTTCAATTGCCATAACAGACAATGAAAAGTTTTTATTTAACCAGATCTGTAAGAGCTTGCCACTAAAAATAGAATTAGGAGCGCCCATTCCAGAAGGGGGAGCTGCATCACAAGCTATTATATCAGGAAATGTTATAATAAAAGAAGTATCAAAGGAAATCTATGGGGCTCCTTTTAGATCTTATGCTGTCCCATTATATAACTCACAAAAAAAAGTTGTAGGCTCTGTATTGGTAGCAAAAAATTTACAAAGAAGTAAGGAATTGATGGACATAGCTAAGAAATTGACGTCCGCTTTTGGGGTCGTTACAAATGCAGTAAATGAGTTACAAAATGATATTCAAAAGCTGGCAGTAATGAACAGTGATATAGCAGAAAAATCTGAAAAAGCTACTGAATATGCAGATGGAACAAATGATGTTTTAAATTTTATACATAAAATTTCATCACAAACCAACCTACTCGGGTTGAATGCTTCTATCGAGGCAGCGAGAGCAGGAGATAGGGGCAGAGGTTTTCAGATAGTTGCAGAAGAAATAAGAAAAATGTCTGGTAATACTATAGATTCTGTTAAAAAAATAAATAATGTATTAAAAGAGCTTGGTACATCAGTTAATGATATATCAGGTAGCATAAAAGAATCTAACTCTATATTTAGGCAGCAAATAGCCATACTGCAAGAAATAAATGCTTCCATGACAGGGTTAAATGACATGATACAAACATTAGAAAAATTATCAAAAGAGATTTAGGAGGTAAGAATGATAGATTATAAAAATTTATTTACCCCTACTAATATAGGTAAATTAGAACTTAAGAATCGCTTTGCTCTAGCACCAATGGGGCCGTTAGGACTCGCAGATGCAGAAGGTGGATTTAACCAGAGGGGAATTGATTACTATACAGAGAGGGCAAAGGGAGGTACTGGATTAATAATTACCGGTGTTACCTTTGTTGATAATGAAATAGAAGAGCACGGAATGCCAAATGTTCCATGTTCCACCCACAATCCAATCCATTTTATTCGCACAGGTAGAGAGATGACGGAACGAATTCATGCCTACAATGCCAAGGTATTACTCCAGATATCTGATTGATCAGTTTGCCATCTCCTTATTTAACCAAAGAACTGATGAGTATGGAGGAAGCCTTGAGAACCGCTTGCGTTTTGCAAGGGAAATTCAAAAGTCAATTATAATGTAGATTTGTGAAATAAAAGGTTATGACAAGAGAGTTAAGGAGCTACTATAAATTATAGTTAAAGAAGGGAAAACAAAATGAATCATATAAGATATGTGGAAGATGATGCTATGCATAAGGGGAATTTTGCATTTGATCCAGAAGGACATGATTGTTGGTTACTTATAATAACTCAAACACCAGCCATATTTTATGTGGATAATGAATATCAAAAATATCCTCCTAACTGTGCTGTCCAAGTTGTTTTAAATATGGTATAAGTACACTTGGGGCTATAAAGACTTGAAAAACTTGTTAATAGGAAGGTAATATAGATTAATAATGTAGGGCATAATGTGAAGGTTTATATTTAATGTTAAAAAAATGGCAGGTTTACCTGTCATTTTTTTGATCATAGTGTGCCCAGCATGGGCGCAATCTAATGGGTTAAAGTCCCTAACACAGCCTAGTAGTGGCAAGTGTATAGCCTAAGACGAGGGTGTCGTTCGTGAGGGCGAATCTGAAGGAAGTCCATGGGCAAATCTCTGGTCTGACGAACAGAAATCACATACAAGGCATTAATTAAGGATAAGATTGCTATACAAATCGAAGTCCAATAACTACTCGAAATTAATTAATGTAAATGTGGCAGATAGATGGAGAGGAAGATTGCGTTCTTACCTGGGGAGGTCTTAGTGATACGTCATGGAAGTGAACTCTGAAATGACAACCCATGCAGTGA
>JAEWHU010000309.1 GCA_023387635.1 Bacillota bacterium | reverse complement strand
TGATTAACAGGGGAACTCGCAATCAGATTTTACCAAGTGGAGTAAACGAGATAATTGTTGATATTAATAATGAAGAGGAAGTTGCTGCTAAAATAAAAGATGTAGAATATGATGTAGTTGCAGATTTTATTGCATTTGTTCCAGAACAGTTAGAAAGAGATTACAGGTTATTTAAAGGTAAAACCAAACAATTTATGTATATTAGTAGTGCTTCTGCTTATCAAAAACCATTATCAGATTATAGAATTAATGAAGGAACTCCTTTATCTAATCCTTATTGGGAGTATTCACGTAACAAAATTGCATGCGAAGAGTATTTAATGAAATTATACCGTGATGAAGGATTTCCAGTTACTATCATTAGACCAAGCCATACTTATGACGAAAGAAGTGTACCACTAGGTGTACATGGAAACAAAGGAAGTTGGCAAGTAGTTAAACGAATGATAGAAGGAAAACCAGTAATCATTCATGGAGATGGTACTTCTCTATGGACAATGACTCATAATAGTGATTTTGCAGATGGATTTATAGGATTAATGGGTAATATACACGTAATTGGAGAAAGTGTTCAAATAACTTCGGATGAATCTTTAACGTGGAATCAAATATATAATGCAATTGCAAATGCATTAGGAGTTAAACTGAATGCCGTATATGTTTCTTCTAGTTTCTTAGGTAAATGTAGCTCATATGATTATAATGGTTCCTTAATTGGGGATAAAGCGAATACAGTTGTATTTGACAACTCAAAATTAAAAAGATTGGTTCCTACCTTTGTTCCAAAGAAACGATTTGACCAAGGCATTCGTGAGACCATAGAATATGTATTAGCCCATGAAGAATGTCAAGTGGAAGATAGTGAATTTGATAAATGGTGTGATAAAGTTGTAGTGGCATTAGAAAGAGCTATACTAGATATTAAAGAAGTATAATATAGTACATAAAAAGGATTTATAATAAATCTATATAAAAAAGTTAGAGGTTATAAGTAAAAAAGAGAAAGAAAGGATGTCACATTTAATGAATCACCTGATTATTTGTGATAGTATTACATCTGTTATCAAATGTAATACAGAATGGGTAAAGATATGAATATGAATAAATTAAGTGATTGTTATACACTATCCAATGGAGTAAAAATACCTTGTATAGGATTTGGTACTTGGCAAATAAGTAATGGCGAAGATGGAGTGGATGCTGTTAAAAAGGCCATTGAACTCGGCTATCGTCACATTGATACAGCTGCAGGATATGATAATGAAGAAGGTGTAGGTAAAGCTATCAAAGCAGCAGGTGTACCAAGAGAGGAATTATTTATAACGAGCAAATTACATAATTCAATAAGAGGATATGAGGATACCATTGCAGCATTTAATAAAACCATGGAAAAATTAGATTTAGAATATTTAGATCTTTATTTAATACATTGGCCAAATCCAGCCAAATACAGGGAATGTTGGAAAGAAATGAATGCAGAGTCTTGGAGAGCAATTGAAGATTTATATAAAGAAGGTCGCATCAAAGCAATAGGCATAAGTAATTTCTTGCCTCATCACATAGAAGCCTTACTAGAAACAGCAACCATTGTTCCTATGGTAAATCAAATTAGATTATGCCCAGGAAATATTCAAAATGAAGTTGTAGCTTATTGCCGCGAAAAGAATATGTTACTTGAGGCCTATAGTCCACTTGCTGCAGGTATCGTATTTGGTGTAGAGGAACTTGAGGCAATGTCATCTAAATATAACAAATCCATAGCAGCAATATGTATGCGATTTAGTTTACAGATGGGATTCTTACCACTTCCTAAAACAGTAAATGAAGGAAGAATGCTTGACAATGCAAATGTATTCGATTTCACTATAACAGATGAAGATATGAAAGTATTAGCTGAACTAGTTGATAAATGTGGAGACAGGGTAGATCCTGATACTGCTACGTTCTAATATTTTAGATGGAGCTATACCTAATGAAGATGTAAACTAATGATTACAGAAAGTTATGAATTAGTTAGATAATAGGACATAATGAGGCTGTTGCAAACTTTATTTGGTGGTTTTGCAACAGCCTAACTTTATATTGCTTATTCTCAAGAAAGACTAAGGCTATGTAATTAGTGAGCATAAATACTAATAAAACACTTCGAAAATAGAATGAAATATTATTAATAAGCAAAATGATTCATGTTTCCTATTTACAAATTTATTTTTATATATAAGATATTTATGTTTTTACTAGATATAACTATGTCAATATGTTAAAATCATAATATAAGCAAGGTTAAAAGTTAGTAGGAGATGTTATGAAAAAAATACAAAATACAAACAATCCCTTTTTAATAAATCAAAATATTCAATGTAAACACTGTGGGGGAAAATTAACCTACCTTTATAGTGGGACCTATAAATGTGATGATTGTGGTTTAGAAGACATGGACGACTTTGGTAAAATCAAAAAGTATATTGAAGAAAACGGACCTTCACCTGGAATTATTATTTCAAGAGCTACTGGCGTGAGTATGTCTGTTATAAATGATTACTTAAGGCAAGGAAGAGTAGAAATACCAGATGGATCTCCTCACTATATTAAATGTGAAAAATGCGGAACAGATATACGTTATGGAAGGTTTTGTCCTAGTTGTGCTGGGGAGCTAGCGGGAGAAATAAAGAAAGCTTTTTATAACGAAGCAGTAGGGGAAAAACCAAAAGAAATAAAGGGTAAGATGAGATTTTTTGATAGATAATAATTGTTAGATCTAAGACCAATACAGTTAAGCTATTATTGAAATTGTATATAACATTAGTTATCACAATTGAATGGAGATATAAATAATGAATAATAAATTATTAGATGATTTAATATTATCCGTAAAAAATAAGCATTTACAAGTTTATAATGTGGTTGTTAGGCAGAATGGTGATATCATTGCAAAACATGATTTTAAGGAGGAAAAGCCAGCACTTTTATATTCTGTAAGTAAGACATTTACCTCAATGGCAGTTGGTATAGCAATTGACGAAGGATACTTTAATATAAATGATTTAATAATAGAATTTTTTCCTGAATTTAAAAAGGAAGGGATAAGCAAATACTTAAATGAGATGACGATTCATGATTTATTGTGTATGGGTACTGGTCATGGAGAGTGTCCGGTGTTTAAGGCTGATTGGGAAAGTGGTAAGCCTTTTGATATTTGTGAATTGTTCTTTCAGGAACCTATCATATATAAACCAGGAACTCATTTTACATATAATAATTCGGCAACATATATGCTTTCTAAAATCATTAGCATTACGACAGGGCTTAACTTAGATGATTATTTAGATGAAAAAATATTTCAGTATTTAGATATACCTAAACCAAAATGGGATACATGCCCCAAAGGTATCCCACAGGGATTTTCAGGGTTATACTTAACAGCAGATCAATTATCTAGATTTGGACAATTAATACTTAATAAAGGTGTATGGAATGGTAAACAACTTATCCCATCTAGCTATATTGAAAAAGCTACATCAGTACAAATCAAAACCAGCGATTTTAAACCATATTTTGCAACGAAAGATCATCAAAAAGGATATGGATATCAAATATGGATGAATTCATATTCAAATTCATATCGAATGGATGGCATGTATGGCCAATATGTAGTTATGCTTCCGGATAAAAATGCAGTAATAACATATATTTCAAATGAATCAGTAAATATGACAGGTGTACTAGAATTAACATGGAATACAATAGTAGATAAATTGTAATTCTGTGTGTCTCAAGATATGTAGGGATGGAAGTTATATTTTCAAAACAGCGGAGGAGTGAGAGATAGAAGAATAAAAAAGTATAAAAAACACTTGACATAATTAATGCATTAGTATATAATGATTAATGTGCTTGAGAGCACAAAACTGAATTATTCGCGCGAGTGGCTCAGTGGTAGAGCATCGCCTTGCCAAGGCGAGGGTCGCGGGTTCGAATCCCGTCTCGCGCTTAATAAAAAAAGTTGTCCTACGAAGTAGGATGACTTTTTTTATTGTGTTTGAAATGAAATTAG
>JAEWHU010000113.1 GCA_023387635.1 Bacillota bacterium | reverse complement strand
ATATTATATGATATGGCAAAAGAATTCAAGTAATTCAACACAAAAAATATACCCTACAAGTTAACTTACTTCTTGTAGGATATATTTTATCATTTAAATTTATTATATTTTTTACAAGCTTAGTTTTAGCTAAAGCTTTTTTTACTTACGGGTACTATTAATATCTATTACTATAATTGATTCATTAATCTTGTTATTCCAAGTTCACCAGCTTCATCTGTTTTATAAACACCAGCATGTTCAAGAACTTTAGAGAACACAAGGCCAATTTCTTCTTCAACAATAGAATCAATATTAGTTTCATCTACTACATCATACTTAGACATAAATTCAGAAACCCATTCAATATGTTTACTTATAAGTTCATTAGAATTTATATCAAGACCTTTTAATATATATTCTTTTAGTATTTCAATTTCTTCTTTTAGTCTTGCAGGTAAAACTGCAAGCCCCATAACTTCTATAAGTCCGATGTTTTCTTTTTTAATGTGATGTAATTCTTCATGAGGATGATATACTCCAAAAGGATGTTCTTTTGTAGTAACGTTATTACGAAGTACCAAATCAAGTTCATATAACTGACCATTTTTTCTAGCAATTGGTGTAATTGTATTATGAGGTTCTAATTCTTCTTTGTTAAAGGATGCTACCTCATCATTTAATAACAATTTACCCTCTTTATTTGAGAAGGCATATACGAAAGATTCTTCATCTGTATAGTTTCTCCAACTATTAAGTATATGGTCACCTAAATTTATTAATTTATCTACATTAGCTCCACTAAGTCGAATTACTGACATTGGCCAATTTAAGACGCCTACCTTTACATCTTCATAGCCTTTAATTACATAGTCCATCTTTGTAGTTGCCCTAGCCATTGCGAACTCATAATTACCACCTTGAAAATGATCATGAGTAAGTATAGAACCACCTACAATTGGTAAGTCTGCATTGGAACCAACAAAATAATGTGGAAATAATTTTACAAAGTCAAATAATTTATTAAAAGTATCCCTATCAATTTTCATAGGAGTGTGACTTTGATTAAAAACAATACAATGTTCATTATAATAAACATAAGGTGAATACTGAAAGCCCCATGGACTACTATTAATTGTGATTGGTATGATACGATGATTTTGCCTTGCTGGATGGTTTACTCTTCCTGCATAGCCTTCATTTTCTTTACATAGCAAACATTTTGGATATCCGCTTTGCTTCATTAGTTTTGCTGCAGCAATGGCTTTTGGATCTTTTTCAGGTTTTGATAGATTTATTGTAATATCTAAATCACCGTATTTTGTTGTAGTTACCCATTTGATATCCTTTTTAATACGATAACGTCTTATATAATCACTATCTTTACTTAACTTATAGTAATAATCTGTAGCTAATTTAGGATCTATATTGTATAATTCATTAAATCTTTTAATAATATTAGATGGTCTATCTACTAAAATCCCCATGATTTTAGTATCAAATAAATCTCTTGTAACAATCCCATTATCCTTTATAATACCTTGCTCATACGCATAATCTACCATTCCATTTAATATTTCTTCTAGAGAGTATGAATTTTCTAATTCTACTTCTTCATATTCGTCAAGTTGAAACAACATAAGTAACGCATTTGTAGTATAAACAATATCTTCAGTCGTTATAAGCTCTGTTGCTAATCCATAGTCAACAAGGCCTTTTATATAATGCCTAATCATATATTCTATCCTATCTAGAGTAAACCCATAAATGGGTTAACACATAAATATGTTACCATAAATGTGTTACCATAAATGTGTTATCATAAATGTGTCACCATAAATGTGTCACCATAAATGTGTTACCATAAAAGATATAAACATATCTTTATTATGGTTACAAATCTTATTATGGCTTACCCATAACTTTATTTTAATATTCATTTATCTTTCTAGTATCTCATTTAACGATATCCATTTGGATGTTCACTATGCCATCTCCAAGCAGATTCTATGATTTCTTCTATATTTTCATGTTCTGGTTTCCAGCCAAGAACACTTCTTGCCTTTTCACTAGAAGCAATCAATTTTGCTGGATCCCCTGCTCTTCTTTCAACAACTTTTACTGGAATATCAAATTTAGTAACATTTTTAGCAGCATCAATTACTTCTTTTACTGTGAATCCAATCCCGTTACCAAGATTAAAGATATTACTTTCTCCACCAGAAAGGAGGTAATCTACCGCTAGAATATGAGCTTGTGCTAAATCAGTTACATGAATATAATCTCTTACAGGGGTTCCATCCTTTGTATCATAATCATCACCATAGATGCTTACAAATTCTCTTTTACCATTAGGTACTTGTAAGATTAATGGAATTAAATGAGTTTCTGGATTATGCGCTTCACCAATTTTCCCACTCTTATGTGCACCACATGCATTAAAATATCTTAATGATATATAATTTATTCCATGTGCTAAATTGGTCCATTTAAACATTTTCTCCATAGCTAATTTTGTTTCACCATAGCAATTAGTAGGATTTGTAGTATCTGTTTCATTAATTGGTACACTCTTAGGTTCGCCATAAGTTGCTGCTGTAGAAGAAAATACAATATGTTTAATTCCATGAGCAACCATAGCTTCTAGTAATACTTTCGCACCATAAACATTATTATCGTAATATTTAAGTGGATTAGTCATACTTTCTCCAACAAGTGAATTAGCTGCAAAGTGAATTACTGCATCTATCTTCTCTTTTTCAAATACTTCATTTAAAAAAACAGAATCTCTTACGTCTCCTTTATAAAATCTTGCCTCTTCATGGATTGCTTCTTCAAATCCTGTTTCTAAGTTATCTATAATGACAACTTCTGTTCCCCTATCGATTAATTCATAAACGGTATGTGAGCCAATATATCCCGCTCCTCCTAAAACTAAAACTTTCATATAATCCTCCATTCTATCGTGTGAAAAATCTTAATTCTCACACGTTCACTGCGAATTTAGGCGTAAAATCTTAAATTTCACACTATCCTAACCTTAATGTTATAAACTAATAGGTCCATTTCCTACATCAACCACATAAAAATCAGCTTTATATGTAATCTTTTCCTCATATAGTTTACCTACTGACTGGATAAATTTCTCAACGCAATCTTCATATACTAAACTAACAGTACATCCACCAAAACCTGCACCTGTCATTCTTGAACCAATAACACCCTCTTGCTTTAAGGCTGCTTCAACAAGAGTATCAAGCTCAAGCCCTGTTACTTCATAGTCATCACGAAGTGAATTATGAGATGCAATCATTAAATTACCAAACTCTTCAATATTATTTTCTTTTAAAGCCTTAACTGCTTTTATGGTTCTTTGATTCTCATATACTGCATGTTTTGCTCTTTTTTGCTCTATTTCATCTTTAATAACATGTTTATAATTTTCAAATTCTTCTTCTGATAAATTACCTAACTCTTTAATGTCTACAACCGTTTTTAGTGCTTCTAAAGCTCTTTCGCACTCTGCTCTTCTCTCGTTATACTTGGATTCACCAAGACCTCTTTTTTTATTACTGTTTGCAATCACTATTTTTATGTTTTCCAATTGAATTGGTGCATATTCATATGCTAAATTACTAGTATTAAGGAAAATAGCATGATTAATTTTTCCCATAGCTATTGCAAATTGATCCATGATTCCACAATTTACACCTATAAATTTATTTTCTGCCATTTGGCTTAGTAATGCTATATTAATCAAATCGACTTTAATTTTGTACATATCCTTCATGATAAAACCAGTAAGAACTTCAAGGGAAGCTGACGATGATAAACCAGAACCATTGGGTATATTTCCATAGACAAGAATATCAAACCCTTGCTCTAATTTATAACCTTTTTGTTCAAATGCCCATATAACTCCTTTGGGATAATTCGCCCAATCATGTTCTTTTATATTAACCAAATTATCTAAGCTACTTTCAATAATACCAAGATCTGTAAAGTTAATAGAATAAAAACGTAATGCCTTATCTTCTCTTTTCCTTACTACAGCATATGTTCCTATTGTTAATGCACATGGAAACACATGGCCTCCATTATAATCTGTATGCTCACCAATTAGATTTACTCTTCCTGGTGCAAAATATGCTCTTATATCACCACCATCACCAAAAACATCAATAAATTTTAACAATAATTCTTCTTTCATTGTAATCC
>JAEWHU010000064.1 GCA_023387635.1 Bacillota bacterium | reverse complement strand
GTCTTTTGATGAGTTAAATGGAAATGAAATATACCAAGGATATATTGATAGTAATGGAACATTACCATTTCCAGGTGGGGAAGGTATGGAAAGTTTTAGGGATAGATGTAAGATAGCTTTTGATGAGGTAATTGAAAAGGCAATGGAGTACGGCTATAAGTCAATTGCTTTTGTAGTCCATGGTGGTACGACTATGGCAATATTAGATGTTTATTCTCATCCACATAAGGATTATTTTCATTGGCAACTTAAAAATGGATGTGGATATGAGGGCAGAATAGAGGTAATAGATGAAAGAATGGTTATTAGCGCTTTGCATCGGATATCTGATTGATTTAATTGTGGGAGATCCACATGGAATTTGGCATCCAGTAAGAGGTATTGGGTGGTTAATTAGTAGCTATGAAAAGTTTATAAGGAAAAGAATTAAGACAAGTAAAAGGTCAGAGTTTATAGCAGGAATATCTTTGGTAGTTTTTGTGATTACATGTTCAGTATTAATACCATATGGAATCCTGCTTCTTGGTAACTTAATTCATCCATATGTTAAATTCCTATTGGAATGTATTATGTGTTATCAGCTACTTGCAACTAAGTCGCTGAAAGTAGAAAGTATGAAGGTATATAAAGAACTTCAAAAAGATGATTTAGAAGGTGCAAGAAGAGCAGTTTCTATGATAGTTGGAAGAGATACTAAGAATTTAACAAAAGAAGAAGTTGCTAAAGCAGCAGTAGAGACTGTGGCTGAGAATACTTCAGATGGAATTATAGCACCTATGATATTTATGGCATGTGGTGGACCGCTTTTGGGATTCTTTTATAAAGCAATTAATACCATGGATTCCATGGTAGGTTATAAGAACGAGAAGTACTTATATTTTGGAAGAGCAGCAGCTTATCTTGATGATATTGTTAATTTCATACCAGCAAGAATATCAGCAGTTTTAATTATTATTGCAAGTTTTATCTTAAGATTAGATTATAAGAATGCAATTAAAATATATCTAAGAGACAGATTCAATCATGCCAGCCCTAATTCCGCTCAAACGGAAGCAGCTTGCGCTGGTGCATTAGGAATTATGTTAGCGGGAGATGCATATTATTTTGGGAAGCTTCATAAAAAGAAAACAATTGGAGATAAGTTAAGGGAGATATCCTATGAAGATATTAAAATAACCAACCATTTATTATACGTATCTAGTGGGTTGGGAATCTTTATTATAGCATTACTTTGGTTCATTGGAGGTAAAATATGACCCATATTCACGGTGGTGATGTCTATAGAAATCAAGTGGTATTAGATTATTCAGCGAATATTAATCCTCTTGGAATGCCAGAAAAGGTGATAGAGGGGATTAGGGAAACCATTGGTTTAGCTATTCATTATCCAGATATAGAATGTACAAAATTAAGACAAGCAATTGAAACAAAAGAAGACATTCCTATGGAGAATATCATCTGTGGTAATGGAGCTGCAGAATTGATTTTTTCTATTTGTCTTGGTAAGAAACCAAAGAAAGCATTATTAATAGCCCCTACATTTGCAGAATATGAACAGGCTCTTAAATCTGTTGGATGCATGGTGGAATATTACATGTTAAAAGAAGAAAATGGATTTAGGGTTATGGAAGACTATCTTACCTATATAACCGATGATATTAATATGATATTTATATGTAATCCTAACAACCCTATTGGGAATCTAATAGAGAAGGATTTACTAAGTAATATAGTAAGAGAATGTAATAAGAAAAACATAACTGTAATTATTGATGAATGTTTTATAGACTTTATTCAAGAACCACTCAAATATTCAATGAAAGAATACCTATCTCAATATCCTAATATATTTATTTTAAAAGCATTTACTAAATTCTTTGGTATGCCAGGTATTCGTTTGGGATATGGATTTTCTTATAATAAAGACTTGTTAAAGAGAATGAAAGAAGTAACACAACCTTGGAGTGTATCCACCATTGCACAAACAGCAGGTACACTTTCTTGCTATGAATATGACTATATAAAGGCTACCAAAATTCTAATTAATAAAGAACGAAGTTTTCTAATGGAAGAATTAAAAAAAGGCCTTGTACATACTGTCTATGATAGTAGGGCGAATTTTATTTTCTTGAAAGGCGAAGAATTTTTATTTGAGGAATTAGCTAAGAAAGGTATCTACATCAGAGATTGCAGTAATTATATTGGTTTAACAAAGGGATATTATCGTATAGCAGTAAAAAATCACTTAGATAATATTAAGTTAATAAATGAATGGAGAGAAATAATCTACAACAGTATAGGTAAAACTTGATGACACAAGTTATGTGTTTTATGGAGACTCACACTTACAAGGAGGATTAAATATGGCAAAAGCAATTATGGTACAAGGAACCATGTCAAATGCAGGCAAAAGCTTTTTTGTTGCTGGACTATGTAGAATATTCAAACAAGATGGCTATAAGGTGGCTCCATTTAAATCTCAAAATATGGCTTTGAACTCTTTTATTACAGAAGAAGGACTTGAAATGGGAAGGGCACAGGTAATGCAAGCAGAGGCTTGTGGTATTAAGCCATCGGTACTTATGAATCCTATCTTACTAAAGCCAACTACAGATATGGGGTCTCAAGTAATCGTTAACGGTGAAGTTCGTGGTAATATGCCTGCAAGAGAATATTTTAAAATCAAACGCAGTTTAGTCCCAGATATTAAAAAAGCTTATGATGAGTTAGATAAAGAGTACGATATTATAGTGATAGAAGGGGCAGGAAGTCCAGCAGAGATTAATTTAAAAAGTGAAGACATAGTTAATATGGGCATGGCTAAACTTGCAAAGGCTCCAGTTTTATTAGTCGGAGATATTGATAGAGGTGGTGTGTTTGCACAATTAATTGGAACTGTAATATTATTAGATGATGATGAAAAGGATATGATAAAAGGCCTTGTGATTAATAAATTTCGTGGCGATGTTAAGATTTTAGAACCAGGTCTTAAGATGATTGAAGATAGATGTAACAAACCTGTTGTTGGTGTTGTTCCATATATGGAAGTTGATATCGATGACGAGGATAGTTTATCAGATAAATTGACGAAACACAGTGTTACTGGATTCATAGATATTGCTGTAATATCATTGCCACGAATATCTAATTTTACTGACTTTAACCCATTAGAAACCATAGAAGGTGTGTCTCTTCGCTATGTTAAAAATGTAGAACAATTAAAAGAGCCAGATATGATAATATTACCTGGGACAAAAAGTACGATGGAAGATTTAAAATGGTTAAGACAAAATGGACTTGAGGCTAGAATATTAAAAGAAGCAAGAAAAGGAACCTTAATTTTTGGTATATGTGGCGGATATCAAATGTTAGGCGAGAGTATTAAAGATCCTTATGGTGTAGAAGGCATTGGAGATATAAGAGGTATGGGATTATTACCAATGGAAACTGTTTTTTATACAGAAAAGACAAGGACAAGAGTAAAAGGAACCATAGGTGATTTACCTCTTGAATATAAAGAACTATCTGGGGCTAGTGTTGAAGGATACGAGATTCACATGGGTATGTCTACGATTATACAAGATAATTACTCCTATTCCATGAAACTAGAAGACTATCAATATGAGGATGCTAAGAATAAAAGTAATGACTTAGTAGAAGAGGATGTAAACAGTAGCAATAAAAAAGAAGATGGCCTTTGTATTCATAACATTTTTGGTACCTATCTTCATGGTTTCTTTGATACGGAATCGGTTAGAGCTGGTATGGCTGAATTATTATATAAGAAAAAGGGAATAACTTTAGATACTTTTAAGGTAACAACTTATGAGGAATATAAAGAAACACAGTATGATAAGATGGCAGAGATTATTCGTAATAATATTAATATGAATGAAATATATAAGATAATAGAGGATGGACTATGAGAGGATTAATACACATATATTGTGGTGATGGTAAAGGAAAAACCACAGCCTCCATTGGACTATTAGTTAGAGCAGTAGGAAATCATATACCAGTGGTGTTTGCACAATTTATGAAGAATGATACTTCTAGTGAGATAGAAATTATTAGAACTATGCCAGATACCGTAGTGTTACATGCTAAAAAACATTTTGGGTTTTATCATAAGATGAGTGCAGACGAGAAAGAAGAAGCTAGAATAGAGTATACTGCTACTTTTATAGAAGCTGTTAATATTGCAAAAGAAAAGGCACTACTAAGACAGAATAAGGAAGAAAGATTAAATAATGGACTGACTTTGCTTATTTTAGACGAAATACTCAGTGCATATAATTATAACCTTATTGATAATGTAATGCTTGTGGAATTATTACAGCACAAACCAGATAATCTTGAGATTGTACTAACTGGAAGAAATCCTAAGGTAGAACTAATTGAACTAGCAGATTATGTATCTGAGATTCAGAAACGAAAACATCCTTTTGATAAAGGGATAACGGCAAGAAAAGGAATTGAAAAATAATTGGACAAAGTGCAAAAGTAAAAAAAGAACTGTAGAGTTACTAATTATAAATAGCTAAAGTAGATGAAAGAACAATAGAATGTCCTAATTACAAATAGATAGGATATTAGTGGGAGTTTGGCATGGATATAAGAATAGAGCAGGTATTACCAAATGATATTGAAAAAAGAAGTTTTGAAATAATAACGGAGGAACTTGGAAGTAAGTACATTCCAAAAGAATTAGAGCCAATAATTAAACGCGTTATTCATACAACTGCTGATTTTGAATATGC
>JAEWHU010000366.1 GCA_023387635.1 Bacillota bacterium | reverse complement strand
CTTCCAGCGCAGCATTGGTAGCATCCTGATCCAACACCCTTACGAAGATTTGGTAAAGCTGGTATTCATCTCCCAAAGGTCCCTGAACAGTTTCCAGCTTATATATGTAATCGCGATTACCGTCGCTGTGTAGCGCACTCAAGGGGACAAGTGTAAGGTAATCGCCCGATATCTTTGTAAAACTGACTTTGGCCAGCTGGTCTGGGGGAATATCCCACGAAAGGTCATTGATATCCGCCAGCACCACCATGCCACCGTCCCGTGCAGATTTAATCTGACTTACATAACTATCAAATGTTTGGTTCAGTATTGGGAAGTATACACTTAGCTTATCGTCCTTCGCAAACCATGTGGCCTGCTTCTGTGTAACATTTAGTGCCACTTGCAGACCGTTCTGCACTGTTCCCACGGTTATAAGAGGCACCACGGTATTGGCTGTCATACCAACTTTTGCAGCCAGCGCCGTCACATATCCATCGGCCGGTGCTGTGATGACCGAGCCATCGATTTCAGCCTGCTTTGCTTTAATCCTTTTCTCTGCAGATTCCAAAGCTAGCTTATACGCTGTGGATGAAAACACTTGCTTTGCATCTATCGTCTGCTGCCTTTCCAGCTCCAGCTGTAACATCTCATTTTCCTGTCCGGTTATATCCAGTCGGATAAGTGGTTGTTCCTTTAGGACGTAGTCGCCTTCACTCACCATCACCTTAAGAACCTTTTGCGCAGACGGTGCATATAGGTCGTATTCCGTCTTGGCAGATGCAATCGTCTCGCAGTGGAACACATGCTTAAGTGCGCCATATGTAGGATTCGAGAAACTGACAGACGGGAGATTTAGATTGTAAAGCGTTTTGGAATAGAAGGTTAGTATTAGGACGATAATAATAAAAATTATTGTAAAAATAAGACTTTTTTTCATTGGCTTTCTATTTGATTCCACTGGACTTGATTCCCTCCATTAATTGTTTTTCTCCGTTCATGAATATCAGCAGCATGGGAAGCATAAACATGACGGAAGCGGCAAATGCCATCTCTATAAACTGGTTAAAGTATGTAAAATACAGTGAAAGCGGCCATTTGGCGGTATCGGACAGGAAGATCATCGGCTGCTCCACCATATTCCAATTATCAATAAAGCAAAGTATTGCAAGCGCCACCAAGGTTGTTTTGCTTAACGGTAGCATGATGTGAAAAAATAACCTTACGTGCCCAGCACCATCCATATGCGCCGCTTCAATATAGCATTTGGGTATCTGTTCCATGTGCTGTCTAAGCAAAAAGACTCCGAAAGTCGAGAATATACTAGGTAAAATAATCGACAGGTGCGTGTTCATAATGCCTAGTGCGTCAGCGGTGAGATAAGCCGGCACCAACGTAACCTGAAAGGGCAGAAGCATTACCACAATATAGAGGAAGAAAAGCCATTCCTTCCATCTGTTTTTCATGATTGTAAACGCATATGCAGCCAGTAGGCTTACAATGACTTGACCAATTACAATTGAGACGGTCAAGAGTGTAGAATTCCAGAAGTAGTTCCAATAGGTGCTGTTTTGTATAAATGCCCGTTCATATTGCTCCAGTGTCACCTCGCTGGGAATAAGCTTGATGGATTTATTCGCGGCATGATCATCAGTATACTGGGCCACCTCCCAATAGGGCATAAATGAATCCAGTACAGTTACAACTGCAGGGAAAACCATGATGAACGCCAGAACAGCGAGGAGTATCATGAGTAGAATTCTCTTAGGTTTGTGTCTCAGATTAATCACCTCCTAACTGCTTTTGTGCTCTGCGATTTAAATGGAACATAACAAACAGAAATATTACAATGATTGCAGTGATTATATAGGCGGCGGAGGTCAGGCGCCCATAGTTTGTACTGCGAAACATATTGTTCATATAGTGCTGAAGCATGTAGACACTTTCGTCAGGATAAGAACCGGTGATGAGGAACATCTCACGAAATATCTTGAAACAGTTGACGACGGACAGAACTAGCACAAAGAATATTGTTGGTTTTAGGCAGGGTAATGTGATCTTGTGAAATTTCATAACAGCACCTGCTCCATCCATAGATGCGGCTTCATAGTAACTCGTTGGGACTTCACTGAGCCCTGCAAGGTAAAGAACCATCATATAGCCAAGGTTCTTCCAGAGATAGATAAGCGCGATGACAAATACTGCCCAACCGCTGTGCAGAAAATCTGTCTTGGGGATGCCAAATATAGCGAGTATGTGATTGAACGTCCCACCGGGTGCGAACAGGATGGACCAGAAGATTGCCACCGATGCCACGGGAACCACAAGCGGAGAGATATAAGCAAGACGAAATAAGCGGCTTTGTTCTCCGATACTTATCACAGCTATAGCGACTAATAGCGGCAGTATAAGGTTTAGAGGTACGCATATCAGCAAGAATAGCAGCGTGTTCTTAAGCGCCAGTTGAAACCCTTCGTTTTTTAGCGTATAGGCGAAGTTATACAAGCTGAATCTCCCGTCTACGTTTAAGGCGTAATAAAGACTACCTACAAAAGGAATAAGAAAGAAGATAAAAAACCTATTAAACTGGGGAGTAGAAATATGCATATCGTATTTTTTCTCATATCAATCTACCTTTTTTGATGTTATTAGTTTTGCACTTGCCTGAACTATATCACAGTGCCAACGGAATGTTGCTCAATATATTTTCTTGATGGTAACAAAAAGAAAAATAGTAATATGGTCTAAACGGTTATATCCAGTAAGTTGTCTTAATTTTCCGTTGTTTAATTATATTTAGCTAATTTATTAATTAGTACTTCAATTTTTCTTGGGCATCTTCCTATTACTTCTACAATTAAACAAAGAAATTTTTGATGGTGAGAGTTAAGTACAATTATTGAGCTAATTTGATATACAATTTTAGGTTGATTTTGTATATATATTAGAATATAATGGATGAAGATTACAATACAGAATTATCCATAGATGGAAAAATGATGTATTATTTGAACTAAAGGAGTGCCAAATGAAGAAACTGGGAATCATAGGCGGATTAGGACCAATGGCAACAGTATATTTTATGGAACTAATTATTAAAATGACAGATGTTTGTACGGATCAAGAACACATAAAAGTATGTTTACAAAGTATACCTGATACACCGGATAGGACAGATTACATATGTGGTATAAGTGATAAGAATCCACTACCATATTTAGAGGACGCTGGTAAGATTTTGGAATTACAAGGAGTGGACTTTATAGCCATCCCTTGTGTTACAGCACAATACTTTTATAATGATTTATCGAATAAATTAAATGTTCCAGTAATACCATTGATTAGAGGACTTGTAGAAGAAATTAAAGAAAAAGGCATTGATACAGTAGGTATTATGGCTACAAATGGGACAATCCAAAGTAAGGTATTACAAGATGAGTTTAATAAAAAGAATATCAATGTTGTTTTTCCGACAAAAGAAGGTCAAGATAGTATTATGGATATAATATACAATCAAATTAAAGCTGGTAGAGATGTTAATATAGAACAGTTTAATAAAGTTGGAGAGGAGTTAAGGGATGTTGGTGCAAAAAGGATTATAATAGGATGTACGGAATTATCTTTGATAAAAAGAGATTATAACATCCTGTCTGATTACGTTGATGTTCTTGATATCTTAGCCAAAAATGCAGTGGAATATAGTGGGGCACCATTAAAAGAAGAATATAAATATTTAATATAGAGGAAGATACTATGCAAACGAATGTTTTAGAATATTTAGAAAATACTGTATATAAAGTACCAAATAAAATAGCTTTTGCAGATGATAAAATGCAAATTACCTTTCGTAAGTTTTATGATGAGTGTAGAGCAATTGGTAGCTATTTAGCTGGAGAAAATGTTTACAAAGAGCCCGTTATTATATTTATGGACAAAAGTCCTAATACTTTAACGGCATTTTTTGGGACTATATATGGTGGTAATTATTATGTTCCTATTGATGAAGAAATGCCAAGTCGAAGAATTGAATTAATATTAGAGAATACAAAAGCAAGATACTTAATATGTGATAATAATAACCTAGAAAAGGCAAAAGAGCTAGGGATTGATGGCCAGATCCTATTATTTGATGAGATTGTTAATACTCCAATTGATACTAATAAACTAGATTCTATTCGTAGTAAAGCCCTTGATGTGGATCCTATTTATGTATTATTTACTTCAGGATCAACAGGAGTACCAAAAGGGGTTGTAGGGTATCACAGAGGAGTTATTGATTATATTGAAAACTTATCAGAAGTATTAGACTTTAATGAGAACACGGTATTTGGTAATCAAGCACCATTATATTTTGATGCTTGTATGAAGGAAGTTTATCCAACCATGAAATATGGTGCTACTACCTATTTAATACCAAAACAATATTTTATGTTCCCAATTAAGCTAGTTGAATTTATGAATGAAAAACAGATTAATACAGTTTGTTGGGTAGTGTCAGCCCTAACTATGATATCTTCCTTTGGGACATTTGAAACCATAGAACCTAAATATCTTCATACTATAGCCTTTGGTAGTGAAGTATTTCCTATCAAACAATTTAATATATGGAAGAATCAATTACCAGATGCTACATTTACTAACCTATATGGACCAACAGAAGCAACAGGAATGAGCTGTTATTATAGAGTAAATCGTGATTTTGAATTAGATGAAGTCATACCAATTGGTAGACCATTTCAAAATACACAGATTATATTAATTAATGATGGTAAGGAAGCTAGTAAAGGTGAGGTAGGCGAGATATGTATTCGTGGAACCTGTCTTACACTTGGATATTATAATAATAATGAAAAAACAAGTGAAGTATTTGTTCAAAATCCTCTCAACCCATATTACAATGACTTAATCTATAAGACAGGTGATTTAGGTAAGTATAATGAAGAAGGCGAATTAATCTTTGTTTCAAGAAAAGATTATCAAATAAAACATATGGGGCACCGTATCGAATTAGGTGAAATAGATGCAAATGTTGCAATGGAAGATAGAGTAAAGCAATCTTGTACTATCTATGTAAAAGAGTCAGGTAAAATTGTTCTTTTCTATGTTGGTGATATTACAAAGAAAGAAATATCAACCTTCTTAAAAGAAAAATTACCAAGATATATGATTCCAAATGCTATAATACAGTTAGAGAGCTTACCTTTAACCCCTAATGGTAAAATGAATCGAATTGAAATGGAACAAATATATATTAATACTAAGATAAATAAGGAGAAAAAGTAATGGAAACGATTTTAGAAATTTTAGAAGAATTACATTCTGACATTGATTTTATGAGTGAGGATAAACTAGTTGATAATAAGGTATTAGATTCTTTTGATTTAGTTACATTAGTATCTGAACTTAGTGATGCATTTGATATTGAAATTACTGCAAAAGATTTTGTACCTGAGA
>JAEWHU010000348.1 GCA_023387635.1 Bacillota bacterium | reverse complement strand
TGCATTGTTTATATTAATTGTCCCAAATGCATTGACTTCCATAATCTGCTTTCCATCTCCCATATGTGGTGACATCCCTGCTGCATGTATTACCGCTGTAACCTTTCCCTTTTCTTTTGCATAATTTGCTAGTTTTTCTACACTTTTATATTCTGACACATCACAGGCATATGCTTCTACTTCTATTCCTTCTTTCTGTAGTTCATTGACTGCATTATCTAATTTCTTTATACTTCTTCCACATATAATAATGTAATGGTCCTTTCCCATTAATCTGGCAGTGGCAAATCCCATTCCACTTCCTCCTCCAGTAATAACACATACATTTTTCATCTAATTCGCTCTCCTATGTATTTAATAAATATGACTAATTGCTATTTTTACATCTCATTAGTGTTCATTGGCATTCATAACTTTATTTATCATACTCATTGCAAAAGATGAGCTGACTTTGTACAATACATTCATTACATTGCAGTCTTTCCCAATATAGGCACGGAGTTTCTTTTTCTCCATTGTCTTTATTATATGTTCAGCCGCTTTTGTAGGAGTTAATATCATCTTTGATTTGGCGCTATCAGCGGAAGAATTATAGGCGATATTTGAGTTTTTTTTAATATCTGTTGCAATTCCTCCTGGAATCACAACGGATACTTTTACATTTGTATTCTGCAACTCAGAAGACAATCCCTCTGTCAGAAGCTTTACTGCAGCTTTTGATGCACCATATATACTTTGTCCTGGTACCGGTAAAAAACCTCCCATACTTGACACATTTACAATATGTGCCTCTGGTCGTTTCAACAAATGTGGTAAAAATGCCTTAACCATATAAAGTGTTCCATAAAAATTAATATTCATAACTCTATCAATACGATCCATGTCCAGTTCATTCAGATGAATAAATGGTTGTATTATTCCTGCATTGTTGATGATTCCATCTATATTCTTATGTTCTTCTATAGCCTTTTGTGCAAATGCAAAAACTGCTTCTCTATTAGATATATCAACCACATAGGTAAATAAACGTTTACTATTTCCAGCTTTCTTTACTGTATCTTTTAGGGCGGCATCGTTAATATCAGCGGCTAATACGGTAGCTCCTTTTTCAAGAAGCTGTAAAACCAACTCTCTACCTACACCATTTCCTCCACCAGTTACTACAATGTTTTTTCCTTGTACTTTCATAATTTTTCTCCTTTAAGTCATCTATTTTTTATAATAATTACAATTTATTCTTCAATCTTTGTTTTATTTGTTATCTAGATATTACGCTCTAAATATTACTGAATGTTTCTATTTTGTTTGAGTTTTGTTAAAATGAAAGTTTTTTCTAGGTTTTTTATTAAGTACATATTAATACATTCCTTTAGGTATAATTAAAAATGAGAATACAAAAAAGCTCTTGAAAATATACTAAAACTATTTTCAAGAGCTTTTTTTAATATTTTTTTATTATAAACTACATTAGAAATCAAATGTTCCAAACTCTCCATTATTAAAGTCCATGTTAGCTTGCATTAATTCTTCTCTCGTGTTCATTACAAAAGGTCCACCTGCCGCAATAGGCTCATTGATTGGTTCTCCACTTAACACAAATATCTTTGCAGTTTCACTCACTGACTCAATATTTACATGGCCATCTTCATTTTTTAAGAGAACAAAATCCTTTGTATTGCAGGATTCACCATTCACCTTAACATCTCCTTCAAGTATAAGCATTCCCATGTTAAAATGTCCTGGTTCTTCTAATGTAACCTTACCATTATTAATAAGATCAACGATATATATATTCATTGGAGTAAATGTTTTAGCTGGTCCTTTTATATCATTAAACATTCCTGCTACAACTGTAACATTTCCTTGGTTATGAGATAAAATAGTTTTCCCCATATCCTCTTTGGTTATTGCTTGGTATCTTGGTTCCGTCATTTTGTCTTTCTTTGGAAGATTTACCCATAGCTGTATCATATGAAACATACCACCGGATTTACTGAATTCCTTTTCATGGTATTCCTTATGCATAATTCCACCGCCTGCAGTCATCCAATGTACATCTCCTGGATAGATAATACCATGATTTCCTTTATTGTCATGGTGTTCAACGGCTCCCTCAAAAGCAAATGTTACAGTTTCAAATCCTCTATGAGGATGTGGTCCTACCCCTCTTTGTGTATCACTTGGTAGAAATTCCATTGGTGCATTATAGTCCATCAATATAAATGGTGTAAATCTCTCAAGTAAGTTTCTACCTGATGGAAAATAATTGCTTACATTAAATCCATCTCCAACCCAATGAGTACGTGGTCCTTCAAAAATCATTTCAATTTGTCTTGCTTTTGACATTATATCACTCCTATCTTTTTAATTTATCCTACAATTGTTTATATGGTTATATATTAATATATATTATTGTATCGATCAATTAATATTTGATATAGTAACTTTACGATAGGACTCCCCCTATTAGATAGGAATCATCTAATAGGTAAAAAAATGACAACCTATTCACTGGTACTACTCAAACTTTTAACAATTGCCGAAATACTATCCCAAGCACTGATTACAACAAAAACAACAACAAATATCCATTTCGTACTATTCATCCATGTTGATATATCTGGAGATGAGCCATTGGTTAATACAACAATTTTAGAAAAGAACTCTGTGTTAAATAAGGCTTGATCGCTTAACATTACAATTATCAGAATGCAAAAAGCAACATTATAGATAGCATTCGCTATAGCAAGAGGCAAGCTCCAACTTCCAGCAACATACTTCCATACAAATATTCCAAGCTGAATAACTAACAATATAAAAATTATGGCCATATATGATTGTAACCTATCAACATTAAAAAATGGTGTTGCATTAATGGCTCCAGTACTATCTTTGCTATATAATGCAATAAGCTGTGGCTTAACATATAAAATTGAGGTAAACAGTATAGTAAAGAAGATTGAAAATATAGTTTCACCACGAGATATCTTCTTCTTATCATATGCTGGCAATGCTGGTAAATCATCAGGTGTCCATTGTTTATTACTAAATGGTACCTGACCTGCTTCTACTCCACTCCTCTCTAATACTACAAAAACTAGAGTCACCCATAACGCACCTTGTATTACCCCATCAAAAACTGCATATATTAAATCACTAAATAATATATGAAAATTACCATAATGATATCCATCAACCGGTGGCTCAAGGACCTGGCTAAATATAGCAATACCTACAAATACGGTTATGCAGATACCGATTACCAATTTAAGCACAGATATATAATTATCGTAATATCCCGGTCCAATTAAATATCTTTTCTTGGGATTATATTCATTAGCAAGTTTCCATGGGCTACCCAGTTCCTCCAATACATCATATACGTCTTTATCTGTATAATTCTCTGGGAGCATATCTTCTATATTAGCACGAAGTTCCTTACTAACATCCTCTCGTGTTTCCTTCTGAAAATATCTTGTTACTGCATATACATATCGATCAATCAGTTTCATTATCCTCTTCCTCCTTTAATAGCGTCTCCAATACGTTCGAAATCTCTCTCCACTCTGTCTTAAGTAATTTATAAACTTCTTTTCCTTCCTCACTTAACGTATAAAATTTACGTGGTCTACTTTCGCTCGTATCCCATTTACTAATTAACAGATTTTGCTTTTCTAATCTGCGTAATAAAGGATAAAGAGTTCCTGCTTCAATTGGTGCATTCTTCTTTTCTAATTTTTGAACAAGAGAATACCCATATTCATACGTACTAAGTTGACTTAATACTAAAAGAACCAAACTACCTCTTTTTAGTTCTACTGTTAGTGAACTGACTAGTTCATTTTTTGAATCCATATATTATCACCTCAAAATCAGTATACTGTACGACATACATTATTGTCAATGCTTTATTATTTTAATTTTATTAATAATTAATTTTTAAATAGTAAACTTTATTGATAAGTAAAAAAATTATGTAGTTGATAATCAAATTATGCTTATTGATAATTTTATCATTTGATGATTCAATCTTTTTATGATACTATTTTATAGTTAGTTAATGCTAACTTCGTTAATAAATAGATTCGTAACTGGGGGAATACTTGTGGAAAATTCATTCACCTTATTAAAGGATTTGGCCAAAGAATATGCCTGTAATTCAATTAATATAACTAATGTAAGTAAGTTTTGTAGATTACCAAATGAGGAACATATGCACTATTTAACTACGAAAGGGGCTTTTATTTTCCCCATTAGTGGAAAAGCACTAATTCACTTTGGAGATAGAACCTTTAATGCAACTTATGGGAAAATGATCCATGGGTGCCCTGGACAACAGTTAGAATTTGAAGTATTAGGAGATGAACCATTTGAACATATTAACCTATATTATGATAGTAATAGAAAAATTCTAATAGATATGGAACTAGATGATGCCGAGAAGGTTATTGGCATATTAGAAACGGTATGTGAATTAAATAAAAATAGAACACTTAAATCAACTTATCAAGCGGATCAATTGTTAGATCAAGTATTTGAATCTATCTTTTCAGATCACCTAAATAGTAGTGTAAAAACCAACCAACAGTTAATAAAGGAAGTGGTAGCTTATATACACAGCTCCTATCATAAGGATATTACTTTAAAAAGCCTAGCAGAATATTCAGGTAAAAAACCAGAGAAGCTTAGTTACTTATTCTATCAATACATGGGAATTAGACCTATTAATTATCTTATAAAATATCGATTAGAACAAGCAATTGACCTACTAAAAGAAGACGACTATACGGTACAAGAAGTTGCATCATTAGTGGGCTATTCCGACCCATTATATTTTAGTCGGTTATTTAAAAAGCACGTGGGTTATTCTCCAAGTCAAGTGAAAAATAGTTAAGCATAAAAATATATACCTTTTATCGTACATGCAGAAACATCTAATTTATAGAAGTTAACACATAAAAGATGAATAATTATAGCAAAAAGCAGAGTACTGATTTTCATACCCTGCCTTTTAATTTCTATTTTTAAATTTTAATTTTACTATTTTTATGTTTTCAACTTTTAATTCGTTTTTTTTGTTTTTGCATTTATTTAAACTATTTTAATCTATATTATCTATCAGTAATAAGATTCTGGTTAAGCCACAATAATCCCTTTTTATATCTCTCTATGGTATTATTATGGTGACCACCTTTATCCCAAGATATGGTTACCCTAGTGGATGTTAAATCCGATACTAAGAACTCATATATATTCTTTGTAAAAGTAACTGCGTCCTCTTTTATATCTTTACTTCCTACGCCCTCGCTATCACCACTAGACATATACATTCTTGCGTCTCGGTTACTTATTGATTGGCTTGTAGCATATGGAACGAATCCAGGATACCAGAATGACCCCGACATACTTGCATAACAACCAAAACAGTTTGTGTGAAATGCAGCATAGATAGAGATAAGACCACCTAGTGAATATCCTATGATTCCTGTAGATTCTGGCGAAGTTAATGTACGATATGTTAAATCTACTGCTGGCTTTAGTTTAGTCTCAATAAAATTTATATACTCATCCCCCTTCCCTCCAAAGCTAGGAAACTTTGGGTGAAGAGATGGACTTGGCCATGGGGTTAATTCATCCAAACGATTTTCTGAAATAATACCAATCAGAATAAATGATAAATCAGATAGAAAATCAGCATCATTTAACAATGTATACGTAGAATTATCTCCATGTAAATAGACAACCGGATATGACTTATCTTCGTTATGATAGTTGTCTGGCAGAAATACAAAGCACCCTCTTCCTGCAATTGTAATTAATTCAAGATTATGTTCCAAAATAGACTCCTTACTATTAGTAAATAAAATCATATAATGTTTCTAAAGTATCAAAAATTCTCACACCATAATCCATAAGTTCATCATAGTTAATCTCTATTATCTTTTCATTTTCAATAGCAGGTACTGATTGTATTGTATCGTCATTTAAAAGACTTTCTATAGCTACTTTATCAGTTTCTGCATTACGGTCAGAATTAATGTAAACAATTACATCAGGATTTAGTGCCACAAGATTTTCACTTGTTAATGAACTTGTACCAGTCTCTAATACATTTTCTGCATTAATAGTTTTTAACATTTCACTTTGAAGAGCTGAGTTTGCTCCAAAGGTATTAAATGTACCGTCAACATAGGTTACCATAAATAATACTTTAACAGGTTCTGCTTGAGGTAAATCAGATACTTTATCTTTTATTGCATCTAAACGAGTTTGTAAAGAATCAGCATATTCATTTGCTTTTTCTGATACATTAAATATCTTACCTATATTACGCACGTCTAAAATAACATTATCAAGAGATTGCTCAGTAACAAAATTACTTGCATATTGAGTATAAACATTGATATTCATATCGTTTAAATCTTTTATTGTTCCCATAGAATCATCAGTAAATGGCATGGAACGACCAAAGATAAGGTCTGGTTCTGCACCAATAATAACTTCTTTTGACAT
>JAEWHU010000342.1 GCA_023387635.1 Bacillota bacterium | reverse complement strand
ATGTGTAACCATTAATATAGTTTGACCATCCTTATTAATATCACTAAAAAGTTGTAGTAATTGATCCGTAGATTTTGAATCAAGTGCACCTGTTGGCTCGTCAGCTAATATTAATTTTGGATTTGTTATCAATGCTCTTGCCACTGCAACTCTTTGCTTTTGTCCACCAGAAACTTCATATGGGTATTTGTTTAATATGTCACTGATTCCTAGTTTCTTTGCTATTGGCTGTAGTCTTTTATTCATCTCGTCATAAGATTTTCCTGATAGTACTAAAGGTAGAAAAATATTATCTTGTAGTGAAAAAGTATCTAGCAAATTAAAATCTTGAAATACAAATCCAAGATTGTTTCTTCGATATGCCGATATCTCTTTTTCTTTTATGGATACTATACTCTCTCCATTTAGTTTAACATCTCCACTGGTAGGCTTATCAAGAGTTGCTAGAATATTAAGTAGTGTTGTTTTACCAGAACCTGACTCTCCCATAATAGCAACATATTCCCCTTCTTCTACGGAAAATGAAACATTTGATAATGCTTTTACTTGATTTCCACCAAATCTTGTTGTATATATTTTTTTTACGTTATTAACCTCTAATATTGACATTTGATATAATCTCCTTTCATTTATGATGTAAGTATATCAAATGCAATATTACAACTACCATAGATTTAACTTACACTTTCCGTGCTAACCTTACATTTTTGAAAGATTAGGTTGTTTTAATCAACCTCTAAATTGGTCAAACTAAAGTCAATCTTTACTTTCGTACCTTCTAATATTTTCGACTCAATGGTTATTATATGAGAAAGCTTTGTCACAATACTTTTGCTCAAATATAAACCAATACCTGTTGATTTTTTATCAAAACGACCGTTTAGTCCAGTAAATCCTTTTTCAAATACTCTAGGGATATCTTCTTCCTTAATGCCTATGCCATTATCTTCTATTACAAGGGTAGAAGGTTTCTCTTTGTCCATATATATTTTTATTGTACCACCTAATTTACTGTACTTAATTCCATTGGATAATATCTGTTCCATAACAAAAACCATCCACTTCTCATCTGTTAACACTCTACAATTTAGTTCCTCTAACTCTAATGTTATTTTTTTATGGATAAATAAAGTAGCATATTTACGTACAGCTTGTTTCACAAGATTATCAAGCTCATAAGTTTCAAGGACCAAATCTTTAGTCATGGAATCTAGTCTTAGATATTGAAGAACCATATCCACATATTGTTCTATTTTAAAGATTTCTGATAACATATCTTTATGCTCTAAATTATCTGCTGCTTGTACAATTAGTTTTAGAGCTGATAATGGAGTTTTTATTTGATGAGCCCACATGGTATAGTAATCCATCATATCCATATATTTGTCTTCTTGCCTACTTAATAAAGCAGATTTTTCTAGGTGAAGTATCTTTAATAATTCTTGATAATCCTGTTCTATTAATTCATTTGTTGTAGGTAAATCATCTATACTTATATCGATGCTATTCTTTAAATTCTGAATAACCATGTGTTTTTCACAATACTTCATAAAGTCATAAATACCTAGTACTAATATTAAGATAAGACTTAAACTAAACCCATATATAATAGCCTCTACAGGTAATGCATAAAGATAAAATGTGATAACTAATATTATTAAAGTACCTACATAACAACTGATACCAAGCAATTTTGACTTTATATATCCAATCGTTGCAGTCTTAACTTTAACCATTCCATTCTTTTTCCTTCCCCAGTAATATTTCTATAGTTTCATCTTATATATTCTATAATTATATTTTTATCTTATGGAATCATATATCCGATACCTTTTTTAGTTATTATAAAATCCACTAGTCCTACTTCTTCTAGTTTCTTCCTAAGTCTTGTTACATTTACAGTAAGAGTGTTGTCATCAATGTAACTATCCGATTCCCACAATCTCATCATAATATTGTCTCTAGTAATCACCTTACTTTTATTATCAAGTAAAAGTTGTAAGATTTTATATTCATTTTTGGTTAATTCAATCTTAATTCCCTGATAAGTTAAAGTTGCATCTGAAAGATTTAGTACCGCTCCATTATGCTCTAATAAGGAAGTCTGTCCACTAAAGTCATATGTTCTTCTAAGTAGAGCTTGTACCTTAACCATAAACACATTTAAGTCAAAGGGTTTTGCTATAAAATCATCCCCTCCTTGGGTGATAGCCATTACAAGGTTCATATTATCGGATGCTGAAGATATAAAGATAATCGGTACTTTAGAAATATTACGAATCTCCTTGCACCAATGGAAACCATTGTAGTAAGGTAGTGATATATCAAGTAATACAATTTGAGGATTGAAGTTAACAAATTCTTGAATAATATTTTTAAAATCTTTTATACAATAGACTTCATAATTCCATGATTCCATATGGTTCTTTAATGTTTTTGCAATAGCATCATCATCTTCTATAATTAGCACCTTGTACATAATTTCTGTTCCTACCTTCCATTATCAACTTATTTGTTTATCATCATACCTTATTATGGATTTGTATTCAAGATTGTCTATTATCCAAGAAGAAGTATATATATCTGAGATTATTATTATTGATGGTTGATAAAAAAAGTCTCTATTAGTAAAACTGCGCAAAATTCCAGTAATGTATACATTTATTGATTGCGTAATTTACATTCATCCCATATAATGTAAATACAATAAAATATAGAAAGGGAACATAATCATGGAAAATCGTACGCAACACATTTGTGCACCTATGAACAAAAAATTATCCCTTAAAGTAATTAGAGGGCATTTCGCAACTTGTCACTCACATATTAACTTGTATATTGACATAACTTCTATGAAAACTAGATTCAGTGATGCAAATGAAACTGCTAAAATAATTGCAAAACAATATGTACATACCACTGTTGTTGATACCATCGTTTGCCTTGATGGATGTGAGGTAATTGGTACTTGCCTGGCAAGTGAATTGACTGGTTCAGGGATACGTCAGGTGAATGCCCATCAAACCATTCATATTGTTTCACCAGAGTATAATACACATGGACAGATGATCTTCAGAGACAATATTCAATCTACTATCTATGAAAAACATGTTATTTTATTAGTTGGCTCAGCAACCACAGGTCACTCTATCGAAAAGAGTCTAGATTGCATCTCTTATTATGGTGGAATCGTTGTTGGAATCAATGCCATCTTTAGTGCTGTAGATATGATTAAAGGAATACCTGTAAATACCATCTTTAAGAAAAAAGACCTTCCTGAATATGAAAGCTTTAAAATTAGCGAATGCCCACATTGTAAGGCAAAACAAAAGATTGATGCTATGGTAGATAGCTATGGATACGTACGGCTATAGTATAGGATAATCCTAGTAAATCCCCCTTACATGCAATAATATTGTTTTTTTATATATAGTGGTAGATTTAGGTGTTGTAATTTACATAATAAAAACTAATTATAAAAAGGAGATTTTAAATGAAAAAAATACGTAAATTAGTAATTGTTCTATTA
>JAEWHU010000233.1 GCA_023387635.1 Bacillota bacterium | reverse complement strand
GTATTAGCAGATGACTTTTATAAGGACTTGAATTTAAGCACTATGAACAAATTTGGAAACTCTATGTTGGTGGATGAATCGGGAGACTTAATAGCTGGAGAAGGTATACCTGCATTTCATTTTAATTTGTTTGATTATATCGATCAAATGGATGGTACGAATAATAAAAATTTACATGCAATAAAAGAGGATGTTGGTAATTCAAAAAATAACTACAGGAAAATTAAATTTAATAACTATGAAATGTATATGTATTATACTAAACTAGATTATAATAATTGGTGGATTATGAGTATGGTTTCCGATGAAGAGTTAAACAATACTCTTAAACCGTTTATTAGTATTACAACTGGATTTAGTATCATATTAATGTTATTTTCTAGTATGATTTTTTATAGTGTATCTTTAAAAACAAAAAAGAATTATGAACATCTTAAATCAATAGCTTATATCGATACTATCACGGGAGGGAACAATGATATCTTCCTAAAAGCTAATATCAAAAGTATCCTCACTAAAAAATCTAATTTTGCGCTTGTTAGTCTAGAAATTAGTAATATTAAATCAATTATTAGTATGTTAGGTTTTAAGAATACTCATCTTTTATTAAAAGATATATATAATAATATATCCCAAAGATTAAATGAAGGAGAATTTATTTCTCATAGCTATTTAGGTGAATATAAATTTATCTTAAAATATAATAGTGTTGATCAAATGAAGAAAAGAATAGTAGAAACCGGCCTATGGGAAGCATATAAAAATATAGATTTTAAAATGGGGATTTATTTAATTAACACATGGGATAATGATTTTGAAGATATGTGCTCATATGTTAATATTGCAAAAGAAAGCATAACGGATAATTATAAATATGCAATCTATACGAAAGAAATCCATAACAAAGCAATTAGCAAAATAAAATTAGAAGAAGATATTAAACTTGGAATAGCGAATAAAGAGTTTAAGGCATGGTTTCAACCTAAATATCAAAAAGATGGAAAAGTTATATCAAGCGCAGAAGCTTTAGTTAGGTGGCATAAATATGGTACAACCATATCCCCATATATATTTATATCTATCTGTGAAGTTACTGGATTAATTAGAGAACTTGATGAACTTATACTAGAAGATGTATGTCAAAACTTTAGATTATGGCTTGATCAAAACAAAAAAGTGGTACCTATATCTGTTAATCTTTCTAGAAACTATTTAGATAAGATGAATTTTATTGATGGGTTAGAGGAAATAATTAATAAATATGATATTCCAAAAGAGTTAATACAATTTGAAATTACTGAAAGCTCTTTGGTTGGAAATGAAGAAAATTTAAAAGAAAATATTGATATTTTACACGATAAAGGTTTTAAAATTTTATTAGATGATTTTGGCGTTGGTTACTCTTCAGTTAAAACTATTTCAGATATGAATTTTGATATTCTAAAAATAGATAAAAGTTTTGTTGATGGAATAGGTCAAGAACGTTGGGAAAAAATAATTAATTATACCATTCATTTAGCTAAAAGTTTTGGAATGAGTATTATTTCAGAAGGTATCGAAACTATAGAACAGTATCAATTCTTATTAAATAGCAATTGCGAAGAATTTCAAGGATACTATTTTAATAAGCCAATGGATTCAAGTGAGTTCTCAAAATTACTATAAACTAAGGATATGATAAATCCCTTACTTTTCGAAGTTTGGGATTTATTTTTTTACATTGAAAAGGAGCTGCGCACTAATCATGACTTAGTGCGACAGCTCATTCCTTTTTGAGTCCTCTGTCAAATTGACCTTAACAAGGCGACCACTTTACAACGAAAAGGTAACTTGATTTATTTATTAGGTTTAGCAACCTTATTTAACATCTCATTCAGCATTAAAAGAGTCTCTGGGGTACCATTTTTTCCGCTTGCTAATTTCATTAAAGCTTTCACGGTATATCCTTTTAGATAGTCTAAAAGTTCCATTTGATTTCCCTGTACTGCTGTTTGACCAATGATATACATCATTAATTTGGTACCTTCTTCTGTAGACATAATATCTTCGATAGTATCATTAATAGAGAAGAAGCCTTCTGGGAATTGGAAGAATCCAACCGTTCCATCGGATTTTTCTACGAACCAGTTATCTGCTCCGCTTCCTTCAAATTCGTCCTGTAGAACATAGGAAGGATTAGGTTCTGTAACACGATTAAGAGTGATAGTTTCTCTATCTTTTTCCTCTCCATTTACATAACCGATTGCAGTGATTGCATTTTCACCCATTTCTAAAGGAATGGAAGAGAAGTTGAATATTTTATTGTTATTTACTGTAGCAACTTCTTTGTCACCAACAAGTAAAGTTACGGTATCACAATTAGAATAAACTTTTAATTGTGTCATTTCTTCAGCACGGTCAAAGAAACGACGACCACAGATGTGTACAAATGGAGTAGTAGCCCAGTATGCTTTATAGATAAAGAAAGAATCTTTCTTTATGGCACGGTCATAAGTCATAAGGCCTTTATTATTACGTCCCATTTCTCCACCTTCATCACGTCCGTCAGCACCAAAGTCAAACATATTCCATACATAGGTTCCCCATATATAAGGTCTTGTTTCAAAGGTAGCTAGCATTTGTTCGTGATAATAAGCTTGATATTCTTCGGAATAGTCACGTATTTTTGGATTATGGTTATGGTAGCGAAGAATACATTCTGCACCATACTCAGATAAACCGATTGCTAAATCTGGATTAGTCTTATGGAAGTTATCATACCAAGCGCCATTATCTTCTATGGAACCACCGTACCAACCATAATAATGATTGTATGCTATAATATCAGTGATAAAATTATGCTCTGAGTCTAATTTTGTCATAGAAGCATTTGCAATGGTTGTTAAGCGAGTAGGGTCTAACTGATGTGATAATTCATTCAGTTCTTTTAAGTTATTTTGAAGCTCTTTAGGTTCTCCACCCATACTTATTTCATTGGATATTCCCCAGAAACAGATGGAAGGATGGTTGTAGTTTTGAAGTATAAGTTCTTTCATTTGGCTAATGGTATTATCATGTCCCTTTACCATAAAGCTTGATATAAATGGTATCTCAGCCCAAACAACAAATCCGTACTCATCACATAAGTCATAGAAATAAGAGTCATGTTGATAATGAGCGAGACGAATTGAATTAGCGCCTAGTTCAGCAATATATTCAATGTCTTCTTTGTGTTCCTTTTCAGTAATCGCCCAACCCATATTTTCTCTGTCTTGATGTCTTGATACACCATGAAGAGGGTAGCTTTCTCCA
>JAEWHU010000211.1 GCA_023387635.1 Bacillota bacterium | reverse complement strand
TACCTACAACAACACCATCTTCATTTATGATATCAACAGATACATTTCCTTCGCCAACAGTTTCAACAGAATAAGAAACTACTGCATCTTTACCATCTACTTTTGAAGTAATTGTTATATCACTAATGTAATGTTTTGGGGTTGTATATATTTTAACTGGTCTAGTAATACCTGCATAGTTAAAGAAGTCAAAGTTAGGAGCGTTTTCTTTCTTAGGAGTTACGCCTGGCATAGGTGGTAGAGCCATACCTAACATATTTCCACCAGTTTCGCTACCTACAGGCAACGTACTAAGATCAACTACATTATCAACTGCAACTGTTAAAAGATTTTCTCCAGCTTTTACATGATCATTTATTTCTACTTCGAATGGTAAAAATCCACCTTTGTGTTCTGTGATTAATTTTCCATTTAAATATACTTTTGCATAATGTGTTACTGCCCCAAAACGTAATACCATACGCTGGGATGTAATTATCTTAGGTATAGAAATACTTCTTTGGTAAAATACATAACCATAATGGTCACGGAAGTTTACATCTTCTACTTGATCATTATAAGAAGCAGGCACTGCAATATTGTAAGTATTATCAAGTTTTTTTGCATACCATTCCTTCTCAAATCCTGTTCCATCATCAAGTTTCAACTCCCAAACACCGGATAGATCGATTAGATTTCGGGATTCATTCAAAATTGGATATAACATAGTATCACTCACTTTCTATTAATACAATTAATGGGGAAACACAAAATTTATACAAATTAAGATTTCCCCATTACTTATTAATTATTATTATTATTTATTATTTATTTATCTTTAAACTCCAGAATAAGCGCTAAATCCACCATCTACTGGGATTACAACACCTGTTATAAATCCAGAAGCTTCTTTTGATAGTAAGAATAATAATGTTCCAAGTAATTCTTCTGACTCACCGAAACGTCCCATTGGAGTTGCCGCTAAAATCTTTCCTGTTCTTTCAGTAGGAGTACCATCTTCATTGAATAACAATGCTGCATTTTGCTTTGTTGAGAAGAATCCTGGTGCTATTGCATTTACACGAATTCCTGATTTAGCAAAATGTACTGCCATCCATTGAGTAAAGTTACTAATTGCAGCTTTGGCTCCTGAATATGCTGGAATTTTTGTTAATGGAGTATATGCATTCATAGAAGATATATTGATAACACTTGTATCTTCTTTGTTTAACATGTCTTCAACAAATACTTGTGATGGGATTAAAGTTCCAAGGAAGTTTAAGTTAAATACAAATTCAACTCCTGTTGGGTCTAGATTAAAGAATGTAACAAGATCCTTTTCTAAATCACCTTCAAAATAATATTCCTTAGTAGTAGTTGCTCTTGGACTATTACCACCTGCACCATTAATTAAAATATCGCAAGTTCCTAAATCTTTTCTAATTTCTGCTCTTGCTTTTAATAAACTCTCTTTGCTTAATACGTCAACCTCATAAGCTTTTGCAACATAACCTTCTGATACAATTTCTTCTGCATATTTAGTAGCCGCTTCAAGATTACGATCCAAAAGGGCAACTTTTGCTCCACACATAGCTAAAGATTTAGCGAATATACTACATAATATACCGCCTGCACCTGTAACTACTGCAACTTTTCCATTCAAATCTATGTTAATTGGATTTTTCATACTATTCTCCCTTTATCTTATCTAAAGTTTCCCATATTCCAGTTAGGTAACTTACACCTAATGCTCTATCATATAAACCGTAACCTGGTCTTCCTGTTTCGCCCCATATCATTCTTCCATGATCTGGTCTTAAGTAGCCAGTAAAATTATTTTTGTGTAGAATACTCATAATTTTCACCATATCTAGAGAACCACAATCAGAACAATGAGCACTTTCTTCAAAGCTTCCATCATCTAATATTTTTACATTTCGAACGTGCATGAAGTGTAAACGTCCCATTTTAGAGAATTTATCTATCATAGAATATATATTATTAGATTTTACACATCCAAGAGAACCTGTGCAAAGAGTAATACCATTGCTCTTACTATCTACTAAATTAACAAATCTCTCTAGATTTTCTTCTGATGTTATTATACGTGGTAATCCAAAGATATCAAATGGAGGATCATCTGGGTGAATTGCCATCACTATGCCATTTTCCTCAGCAACTGGAATTATTTCTTTTAGGAAATATTCAAGATTTGCCCATAGTGTTTCTTTATCTATTTTAGAATAATCATCAAATAATTTTTGTAAATCTTCTTTTTTATAACTAGAATCCCAACCTGGTAAAGCTAATTCTCCAGTAAGAGGATCCATTTTTTCTAGTTGATCTTTGTAATATACTAATGCAGTTGAACCATCTTCTAATACCTTATCCAATTGAGTTCTTGTCCAATCGAAAACAGGCATGAAATTATAACAAATACATTTCACTCCGTACTTACCAAGTCTTCTAATGTTTTCTTTATAATTTTCTATATATTTGTCTCTTGTATCTTTTCCTAACTTAATATCTTCATGTACAGGTACACTTTCGATAACATCAAATGCAAGACCAGCATTTTCTACTTTGTCTTTAAGTTTTTTAATACTTTCTTCGCTCCATATTTCACCAACTGGTACATCGTATACAGCTGTAACTATGCTATTCATTTTAGGTATTTGCCTAATATATTCAAGCTTAACTGGATCATCTTCACCATACCATCTAAAGGATAATTTCATAGGTTTTTTCCTTTCTTTTTGTACATCTTGTTATTAAATATTAATTGTTCATTTTTAATGCATCAACTTGCTTTATTTGCATATTGGTTATTATTTAAAACGTTAGCATTACACTTTAGTATAAATAAATATTAAATTTTTATCCAATGCATTACAATATTAATTAATACTGTTTTAAAATTGTATCATTTCTTTGTTACTATTTCTTTATATATATTGCTTTAATTGTGGTAATTCTTGCTCTTGTATGGTATTATACTAGTATACTAATCGAATGAATACAAGCACTCATTCTAGTACTTGGAGGGCAAATTATGAAGAATTCATCTCATGTTGTTGATCAATATATGGAATCCACTAATTACGAACTAAATCATGTTATTACAACGGATCCTTTTCATATTACCTATCATAACCACGATTTTTATGAAGTATTATACTTCGTATCCGGTAGTTTAAAATATATGATCGAAGGTACCGTTTATAATTTAAGACCAGGCGATCTAGTATTAACACATAATAAGGAAATGCACAAACCCATTATTGACTTTTCAAAGCCTTATGAAAGATATATCTTATGGATTCATCCAAGGTTTATCAAAGAATTGGGCGACAATTATACTAATCTTTCTACATGCTTTGAACATGCCGCCCAAAATAATAGTCATTTATTAAGGCCTTCTAGTTCTATGCAAATATTAATGTCTAATTTATTTAAAAATCTTGAAAATACAGATTTAGATGATTCATTTGGTAATTCGCTGTTAAAAAAAAGTTATATCACCACTTTACTGGTTTATTTAAATCGAATTAGCCTTGAAAATTTGTACGAAGTAGAATATTGGGTAGACTATGACCCTAGAGTAAATGAAATTATTAAATATATTAATAACAACCTAGATGAAGCAATCTCTCTAGATAACATAGCCGATAGGTTTTACTTAAGTAAATACCACTTATGCCGTTTGTTCAAGAAAAATGTAGGATTAACCATATATCAATACATTATCAAGAAACGCTTGATTGTAGCAAAGTCATTACTCATTAGTGGTTCAAGTGTACGATCAGCCTTTATAAGCAGTGGATTTTCAGATTACTCTAATTTCCTAAAATCATTTAAAAGTGAGTTTGGTGTATCACCTAAGAATATTTCTGCGAATATAAATGTGGAGACTGTCTTAAGTCCACAGGAAGATGTATGATATTCATTTGTTTTATACCCATTCATAGGGAAACTTTATTAATTTATTTGACATAATATCTAAATATAAGGGATTACAGAATAAATTCAAACTCTGTAATCCCTTATAATTAACTACTATTTAAAGCACCATGTAATGTCTATTCTGGATTCTATTCTGTAGATTCCTCATTATCTGTAGTATTATTGTTTTCTTGTTGCCCTATATCGTCCTGATTTGTGGCTCCATCCTGTTTTGTGGTTCCATTTTGATTTGTGGTTCCATCTTGATTTGGCATTTCTTCTTGATTTGGCATTCCTTCAGGTCTTTCCATTCCTTCAGGCCTTTCCATTCCAAGACCTTCGTTTCCAGGTCTGCCCATTCCTTGCTGTCCATTGCTAGTAACAATTGAGGAAAGTGTAATATCTGCAGTTTGATCTCCTGAAGTTAATGTATAGG
>JAEWHU010000181.1 GCA_023387635.1 Bacillota bacterium | reverse complement strand
GTGATTATAAAAAAAGGATATAATAAGCATATTATATTTCATACTAGGAATACTTTCAACAATACATCGCTTATTTCTGAATAATGAATGCTAACTTAAATCAGCATGACTAAATTCAAGCATACATACTATACTCTGCTTCCTACGTACTCTGCATACTGTGGAGTACCCAGTCCATAGCCGCCCGCTACTTCAAGAATCGCTCCAGTAATATATGATGAATCATCACTAGCAAAAAATGCAACTGCATTCGCCATATCTTCTGGTGTTCCCATTCTATTTAATGGTACATGTGAAAGAAATGATCTTCTAAAATCTTCTGGCATATTTTTCAGTGCTGCATCAGTTGCAGTAAGCCCTGGTAAGACAGCATTACATCGGATATTATCTCTGGCATATTGTATTGCAATTTGTTTTGTAATGTTATTTACACCTGCTTTAGAAACACCATAACCAATTCTTGTAATATCTGGGATATTCCCTCCAATTGATGAGATATTGATGATGCTACCTCCATCTTGCTTCATATACGGAATTGCTAACTTGGATATACTATATACGGTTCCAATATTTACATTTAGAATATTAAAAAATGTCTCTTCATCCCCATTTACTAAATCTAAATCATGTGATGGCTTTCCGGTACCAAAGTTATTAACTAGAATATCAATTCTTCCATGGCTTTTTACTACTTCATCTATCATCGTTTTATAAGACTCTTTATTGTAGGCATCAAAATATACAGGAATCATAATTAAATCTGGATATTCATTACATATTACTTTTGTGTCTTCTAGTCGTCTTACACCAAGATAGACAGTTGCTCCTTCTTTTGCGAGTTTTAAAGCACTTGCAAATCCAATACCTCTTGTAGCTGATGTTACTAAAGCAATTTTATTTTCAAATCTTTTCATTTTTTTCTCCTTTTTTCTCTCACACCTCTTTAGTGTTTAGCTATGCTACTAACACAATTACACAATAAAAATTATACTCATTTTAATGAAAATTATTAACTAATGCTACGATTCTACTCACGAAAAGTGCACACATAGCCAAAACCACTTTCTTTAAGTAAATATCTGAGTCAAAAAAAGACCGTTCATTTTCAGAGTTTCTTTAGAAACTCTGAAAATGAACGGTCTCACGATGTGTTTTATTTCGTTGAAAAATAAATTAATAATTAATAACCTATATTGATGTACTCCCCAACACCATATCTAAGCTAACTGACACGTTCATACCGTCAGAAAATGCTTTTCTTATCCTAATCCTTGTCGGTCTCATCAACATTAGAAACTTCTAAGGTATGATCAACTTTTATCATGATGAGTTTATCATCTTCTAACAGTAATGTATCTCCAGTTGGAACAATGATGTCACTATCATTACGTTGCACCATGATAATGAGGCGATCTGGTGGTAATTTTAAATCTTTTAAATAATGGTTAGCCCATTGGTGCCCACTTGGAATGGAGAATTCAATAAGGTCCTGCCCACTTTCATCAAAATGTATCTCCCCACCTATGACAACTATGTCATTCTCTTCAATGGTTATATGTCCTCTAGGAACAATTGTTTTTCCATTGCGTTCGATCTTGGCAACGATATAATTGAGTGAGAGGTTTAAATCCTTTACCTTACTACCAATTAAGCTACTATTTTTGTGTATTCTTGTTTCTAGGAATCCAATTTCCGCTTTACTTTGATAGTAGTTGAAGGTATTTAAGACCGTATCATTAGGATCTAGCATATCCCATCTCCTTGACGCAGGAGGCATTAAAGAGCCTTGAATTAACGCAGAAAGTACACATATACCAAACACTATATGGTATATATCAACGGAAATAACCGCGTCACTATTCACGGCCATAATTGCAAAGGCCGTAGCAGCTGCACCTCGAATACCTGCTAATGAAATTATCTTCAATTGATTACCCTTAAGGCGAAATGGCAACATCAGGCCATAAACGGCTACTGGACGAGCTATAATAGTAATAAATAACATAATAGCAAGTGCTAATGGAAATGTCTCTATAAATTTTGATACATTAGACAATAGACCCAGGATGAAAAATAGGCCAATCTGCATTATTTCAGTAAATCCGTCAAAGAAAAAGATTATGTCACGCTTACCTCTAAATTCCATATTACCAAGATAAATTCCTAGGATATAAAGGGCCAAGTAGCCATTACCACCGGCAAGACCTGTAATAGAATAAGTAACAAGCATGGAAGCAACCATAAAGACAGCATACAGTCCGTCTGCTCCAAGGGAAAGATTTTTAAGTAATTTTCCTATAAGAAATGCAAGGACAAACCCCATAACAATTCCAATGACTACCTGAGATAAAATCAGAATCGGGATAGACACTTTTGATCCAATTATTACGGATAAAAACACCATAGTCATTGTATAGGCTGTCGGGTCATTTGAGCCACTTTCAAGTTCAAGTAGCGAAGCTGTGTTATACTTTAAGTTCAAGTTTTTCGAACGTAAAATATTAGAAACACTGGCATAATCGGTCGACCCCACAATAGAACCAATTAACATACCTTCTAGTAATTCAAGGCCTAAAACATAGTGACAAAATAACCCTGTGACTAACGCTGTGGCAACTACACCCAAAGAGCTAAGTACTATGGCTTCTTTTGCAACAGGTTTGGCCATCTTCCAACTAGTACCAAAACCACCATAAAACATGATAACCATGAGTGCAAACGAAGCAAAGTTATCAGCAATCCCGTAATCCTCAAATTCAATACCTACCGTACCAAAAACCATACCGAGCACAATAAATAATAAGAGTGCGGGTATCCCATGCTTATTGGAAAAACGGATGGCAAAAAGTGCAAGGATTAAAATAATACCTAAAATTAAATAATTCATACGTACTCCATTCTGATAGTATAATTTAAGAAAATATCTTTAGTAAAATAGCCTTATAATCTGTGATTTCACACCAGCTCAAACTACTATAACTTAGAACCTTTAGATATCATAGATTATTCTTCTTCCATAAATAAAATAGAAGTTATAACAGATGGGGATGGCATTATAAAGCTATCTTTTAATGTGATTTTCATCATCGCCATACCTTGTATTGCCGAATAAAAAAACACCGCTAATTCATTAGCATTTCCTGGACGGAATTCACCAAGCTCCTGCCCTCTTTCAATACACCCAGCAATTGCTTGAAGCATCTTGGTATCTAGTTCTATTATTTCATTTTGCTTAGGATTAGCCGCCCCCGACAAAAATGATTGTGCCATAAGAATTAATCGATTAGCCAATTCTTCACCATTTATAATATCGTTATAAACTTGATAAACAAATTGATTAACTAATTCTCTGGGCGAATCATCCTTTTCAAAAAAATCAATAATATTTTTTATACTTGTAAGTGAATACTCAACTAAATCATTGAATAATTCTTCTTTCGTCTTGTATTGACGATATAAAAGCCCTATGCTAATTCCAGCTAAATCGGAAATCTCATGAACACTTGTAGAACCAAATCCCTTTTGAACGAACAATCTCATTGCCGCTAATTGTATCTTATCTCTAGTAGC
>JAEWHU010000109.1 GCA_023387635.1 Bacillota bacterium | reverse complement strand
TTTCCTTTGTACCTGAATTCACTATCATGATCATCTTCTATAATATAGCGATTTGGTGCCTCATTTGCCCAGTTTAATAGGTCAAGTCGTCTATTGATTGGCATAACAATACCAAGTGGATATTGATGAGAAGGTGTTACATATGCTATATTAGCCTCTGATTTGGCTAACGATTCAATATGTATACCAAACTTATCAAGAGGGATAGGATTCACCTCATAAGAAAAACCAGCAAATATATGATATGCACGCATATAAGTAGGATTTTCCATAGCTATCTTACCAGTACTTTCATTTGCAATCAGTAATAATTGACAAAGCAATTGCAATAGGTAATCAGAACCAGCTCCTATAATAATTTTATCAGTGTCGCAATTAACAGAACGAAAGCTTTTTAAATAATCGGATATTGCTATTCTAAGATTTTCATCTCCTTGGTTACAACCTAGCAAAAATAGTTCATGATTTGATTCGCTCATTGCCTCTTTTGATAATCGTTTCCATGTATTATAGGGGAAATTATTAATATCTATAGTAAATGGTGAAAAGTCATAGAGATAATTAGGCTTTTCTTTCACAACTTTTTTTTTATAAGGTGTATTCTTAAATGTAATATTAGAAAGTTCTGCCACAAGACATACATAATAACCACTTTTTGGCCTAGATTCAATATACCCTTCAGAAACTAATTGGGAATAAGCTAAATCAACTGTATTGCGACTAACAGATAGATTACTAGATAAGCTTCTTGTAGAGGGTAACTTAGTATTTGGAGGTAATGTACCATCTTTTATTTCATGCTTTATATGTTGATATATTTGCTCATACAGTGGCATTTTACTTCCTGGTTCAAGTAGTATTGTTAGCATAAAATTCCTCCTTTTTTTTAACATAGTATCATAGGTTTTAAAAAATGTAAAGAAACTGTAACTTTATGATACCTATCAAATAAAACTTAAGATAGAACATTAAAGACATATTAGAAGTATTAGAATTATGAAATATATGAATTAATGGTTGAATGTATTAATGAAATATGCCATAATTTAACAAATGATTTAATAAAGTTTTTAGCGTACTTAGACGCAGATGGGAGCTAATAATGTTACAAGTAATTAAGGTAAGTAAAAAATATGGAAAGTTTAAAGCAAATAATAATTTGACGTTTAATGTTAATTCTGGTGAAATATCCATTCTAGTTGGACCCAATGGTGCTGGTAAGTCTACCATCATAAAAAGTATAGCTGGATTACTAAGATTTGAAGGTGATATTTTAGTGAACGGAGCTAAAAACAAAACGGTTGAAGCAAAACGTAATTTGGGATACATACCAGAAGTGCCAGTGTTATATGATATGATTACTGCTTGGGAACACTTAGAATTTATTGCGAGAGCCTATTCTTTAACAGAATGGAAAGAAAAAGGGGAAAAACTATTTAAAAGATTTGATTTGGAAGACAAGAAGAATAAACTAGGTTCCGAACTTTCAAAGGGTATGCAGCAAAAGGTAAGTATTTGCCTTGCATTATTACCAAACCCTAAAGTATTGTTGTTTGACGAACCATTTGTAGGACTTGATCCTCATGCAATTAAAGAATTAAAAGCTATGTTAGTTGAACTACGTAATGAGGGTAAAACTATTTTACTTAGCACTCATATGCTTGATAGTGTATCAGAATTTTGGGATAGTACTCATATTATGGTAAATGGTGAGATAGCGGCAAGTAGAACGAGAAAAGAAGTCATTGGAACAGGGGAAGATTTAGAAAAATTATTTTTTGATATTACAGAAAATAAAATTCATGATAAAGATGAGGTAGTATCATGAAAGCATTAGTTTATCTATTACTCACAATATTAAAAAATAAAATCCTCAATTTAAAAAAGAAACCTATTTATATAGTTATCTATGGGGTTATACTTGTAAGTATAATATTTATGTTTGTTATTGCTTATGCAGTTGATACTGAGATTAGGGTGAATGAGTTCACTGACATTCGTGTTCTATATAGTATTATTTTTGGTGTAGCGTCATTATTTTTAGTACTTCAAGTTATAACAGGCTTATCTAGTGGTTCAACCATGTTTAATATGGCCGACGTTGGCATATTATTTGTATCTCCAATATCATCAAAAAAGATATTAGTATATGGATTGATTAAGCAAATGGGTACTACATTAGTAAGTGCACTATTTATATTTTATCAAATTAATACTTTAAAAAGTAGTTTTGGCCTTGGAGCTACTTCTATTCTTGGATTAGTACTTGTTTATGCAATTATAGTTTTTTTCACTCAACTACTGGCAATCATTATTTATATCCTCACGAATAGCAATAATAAAAAGAAATTTATAGTTAAAAGTATTATGTATCTATTAGTAGGTGGAATAGGGATTGTAATATTTTATCAATATATTACATTTGGCGGTACTATTATTAATGCACTACTACGTTTTATAGATTTAAAGGAAGTTTTATGGATTCCCCTACTTGGTTGGTCTGTAATGTTTATGAAAGGTGTAATCGCTGGCAACATTATCTATGTGGGCATATCAATATCTCTATTTCTAATCACTACAATTGCTATGATTTATATTTTTACATTAAGAGATGGGGATTATTATGAAGATGTACTTTCTAATACTGAATTAACTTACAATAAATTAATGGATGCTAAAAATGGAAAAATGAATACCACCATGAGAAAAGTTAAAGTAAATGAAGCAAGAACTGGTTTAAATGGTGGAACAGGAGCAATGGCAATATTCTATAGACAGCTTTTAGAAAAGAAAAGAAGTAGTAGATTATTATTTATCGATTTATATACTGTAATTAGTGCAATAGGAGCAGGATTATTTAGCTATTATTATAAAGGGCCTGGAGGGGATTACATCTTACTAGGTGTCTTTATTTATCTACAAGTAATATTCACTTCTTTTGGTAAATTTTCTTTTGAACTTGTTAAGCCATACATCTATTTAATACCAGCAAAATCAAGAGATAAAATCTTAGCATCTGCTTTAGTTACTGTAATGAAACCTTGTGTTGATAGTGTCATCATATTTACCATCGTATCTATTGTCCATAAAGTATCCCCTTTAACATGCTTCTTCTATGCACTAGCGTATATTGGAACAAGTACTATTATGATAAGCTATACGATACTATGTCAGAAACTGTTTGGAGGAATGCCAAGTAAAGTAATTTCGGCGATATTAAGTTTAATTATGCTAATGCTAGTATTTATTCCAGGAGCTGCTGGAAGTGTTTTAAGTGGAATATTTTTACCTAAATCACTAGAATTTCTTATCACTTTACCATATACTTTTTCATGTATTGCTTTCACTACACTTATCCTAGTGGTATGTGGGGATGTATTAGATAAGGCAGAGATGGTGGGTACCAGATAGAAAAAAGATAAACACTTTCACACTGTGGTTTACATTTTAAAATGAATAATTTTCCCTAATTTGTTAAACCTAAATATAATGAAGTTTTAGGAACAATTATGTAACTTAGAGGGAAAGGTTTCAGATATGATATGCAATGGGTGTAAATATGGAAGAAATTAATTGTTTGAATTTTTGTGAGATATTGAATGTTATATATGAACAGGATTCTACTTATGAAATAGTAATTGATAAATTAATGACTGCAAAAGGACTTTTTAATTGCCAGCGGATCTATATTGGCTCTTCTTTTTGCAGTCAATATTTTTTACATTTAAGGAATGATGAAATTGATAGTTTGGTTCATGCATGTAGTAAAAGAAATGTGAAGTTAACTTTAGTTATTCCAACCTTTACTGAAAAAGATTTAGAAAAAGGTAAGATAAAATTAAAATCTTTTAGCCAATATTTTTATCAAATCATTGATGAGATTACAGTGAATGATTTTGGTATGCTTAAGTATATTAGAGACTCTTATGATATACAAATAAATATGGGGCGATTATTTATGAAAGATTATAGAGATCCAAGACATGAAGATTATTTTATGAGAGTTTATATGCCAAAGATATTTACTAAGTCTATTGAGAAATTAGTGAAAGAATATGGAGTATCTGGGTTTGAATTTGATCTTACCCATGAATTTGTTGATTTTGGCCATAGGCCAGAGGATATTCATATTGGGATTCATTATCCCTATTCCTATATGACGGTTGGTCATATCTGTGAGTTGGCATCAATTAATAAAGAAATTAGTAAAAAATTTAGACCCAATGCAGGGTGTAATAAGGAATGTCATGAAACTAGAATTAACTACGAGTTTCATGATGGAAGAGAATGGTTTAAATATGGTAGGACCATATATTTTAACAATAGTGATTGCAAGGTAAAAGGAATATCTAAGATACGTATGATATTTTTTCCAATCGCAGAAGTGTTAGTATGAAAAATCAATGCAATTTGCATATATTGTGCTGACGCCCAGGTTCCCAGAGTAGTGTGAAAATCAAACTTTTTTATATGGCAGAATGGAGGTTATAATGAAAGTTCTAGTTCCTCTAAATAATACAGAGCATCTTTTAGATTATATTAAAGCTGGCGCCAGTGAATTCTACATTGGTTTTTTTGATAAAGAATGGGAAGATAAATTTGGTGATTTTAATGATATCAACCGTATGTCTGGATTTCGTGAAATAGCGAATAATTGTGATTTTAATATGGTGCTAAATGCCATGGATGAAATAAAACAAAAAAATAAACATATATATATTACTTTTAATTCTAGTATCTATTCCATGGAACAATTAAATTATATAGAAAAGTATTTTAGGATACTCAAAGAAAAAGAGGTTGATGGGGTTATAGTGTCAACAATTGAATTAGTTGATTTGGCAAATAGAGTAGGAATACCTAGTGTTATCAGTACTATTGCAGGGGTATATAATTCTGATATAGCTAGATTTTATAAAGAACATGGGGCAAAGAGAATTATATTGCCAAGGGATTTATCCATTGATGAGATTAAACAGATTATTTCTTTGAATAGAGATGTAGAATTTGAAGTATTTATGATGAGAAATGGTTGTAGTTTTTCAGACTCACATTGTCTTGGGCTTCATCGTAAAGAAATATGTTCAATTTGTAGTGGTCTTAAAAAATCAGAACATGAATTATATATGAAATACGATAGTTTTAATGGAAGAAACAATATGGAACTAAACAATATGATATATAACAATAATTTCCATGAACAAGCTTGTGGACTATGTTCCATATATCAATTTGTGAAAATGGGAATTACTACGTGTAAGATTGTAGGACGGTATGATGAATGGAGAGAAGTTTGTAATGATGTAGAGCTTGTAAGTAAAAATATCGAAATAGCAGGTCAGTCAACTAGTGAAGAAGAATATTTAGAACATATGATTTTTCCAGCAAATCGCACATCTATGTGTAAGCTTGGATTATCTTGCTATTATCCAGAAGTGCGTTATTAACTTATAAGTAAGTCACAGTAAATAATAATGTATTAAGATAAATACATCTATATGAAATCCTCAAGGATTTGACATAATCCTTTTTATAATGGCCTCATTTAGATGTATTTATTTGATATTGTTAATTATGTGTAAATGTTGTAAGATAATGCTAAGTGAAAGTTACATATATATGATAAGAATAGTTTAAAAATCAAGATTTTTACTGGTCTTAATTACTGTTGCTGTAGGGAATGTGGCATAGTTTAAAAATCAAGATTTTTCACATTACAGAATGGAGATTAATATGATAAACTGGGACAATTATATGGAGATTTCTAAAGAAGAGATTAAAGAAGGTATACAATTAAGCGCCAAGCAGGATACGAAGATGTTACCAATGTTTACTTATAAATTTAAGAAAACATACAGTGTAGATAATTTTTATGAACCAGTGGATAATAATGACTGGACACAGGGGTTTTGGACAGGTGAGTTATGGTTAAATTATGAGAATACAATGGATGAATCATTTAAAGATGCAGCAGAGATTCAAATTGAAAGTTTTATGAAACGTATAAAAGATAAAGTGAATGTGGAACATCATGATATGGGATTTCTTTATTCTTTATCTTGTGTAGCAGGCTATAAGTTAACAGGTAATCTTATAGGTAAAGAAGCAGCAATATTAGCGGCTGAGCAATTAATTTCAAGATATCATAGTGTAGGGGAATATATTCAGGCATGGGGGAAGATGAACAGTCCTGATAGCTGTAGGTTAATTATCGATTGTTTAATGAATCTTCCATTACTATATTGGGCAAGTGAAGTAACAAGTGATAGTAAATATGAAGAGATTGCGAACAAACATATACATACAACACTTAGTAATGTAATAAGAGAAGATTATTCGACTTGGCATACTTTTTATTTTGACCCTGAAACTGGAGAACCTACACATGGTGCAACTTGTCAAGGTTATCGTGATGGTTCAGCATGGGCAAGAGGCCAAGCATGGGCAATTTATGGTATTGCATTAAGCTATAGATATACCAAAGAATCAAGTTATATAGATGTGTTTAAGAATGTAACCAACTATTTTCTAAATCGTTTACCTGTAGATTTAGTACCATATTGGGATCTAGAATTTATAGAAGGGGATGAACCAAGAGATTCTTCCTCAGCTGTTATAGCAGTGTGTGGTATGCTTGAGATGATAAAATATTTAGATGAAGTAGATAGTAATTATTACAAAGTGATTGCTCATAAAATAATGAAATCAGTGTATAATAATTATGCAGTAAAAGATGAGAGTAAGTCAAATGGTTTATTATTGCATAGTACTTACTCTAATCATTCCCCATATAATACATGTAATCATTGTGGAGTGGATGAATGTAATTCTTGGGGGGACTATTTTTATCTAGAAGCCTTAACAAGATTAAGTAAAGATTGGGATTTGTATTGGTAATTAGAAAGATGTAATTTATTACCAGTATATGGTTGAATAGCAATAAGAGATTGGTACAGTTTTAGATTATTAATATAAAAAAATGGCTAGGTAATTTGACGTATAATCAAACTATCTAGCCACTTTTATATTTGGTAACATAAATATTACATTTTATCAACCTTATGAGAATGTAGTAAAGCGACCTAGAATATCCGCTTTGACTATGGTTATTTTCTAATTAATAAAACAGTAAAACAATGAGATTGTAAAACAATAACCTTGCAAAATAATGAAATTGTAAAACAAAAATACTGTAAAACAAAAATATTGTAAAAACAATAATATTGTTAAACAATTATATTGTAAAACAATTGTATTGTTTAATATGGGCTAATAACTACGGGTTGAATTTGTTTTCCTTCTAACGCACTTTCCATTGTTTTTCTCAAAAGATTAGTGTGAGCTACCATAGAATTAGGTTTTCCAGTTGGGCTGTCTTGACCAAATGGTACAAAATAAATATTTTTTGCATTGATTAGTGTACCAATATTCTTAAGGTTCATTCCTAGAGCATCGTTGGTTGATACAGCGATGACTAGTGGTTTTCCATTTCTTAAGTGAGCTTTTGCAGCCATAAGAACTGGAGTATCTGTAATACCATTTGCCAGTTTAGCTAGGGTGTTACCAGTACAAGGGAAAATAGCAAATACATCCAAATCGTTCTTTGGTCCAAGTGGTTCAGCACCTTCTATTGTGGTAATTGGTTCGTGTCCTGTCATATTTTTTAATCTATCGTAAAAATCAGCTGCATTTCCAAAACGACTGTTAATCGTCTGTGAATTGAAAGATAATACAGGGTATATGTTTGCATGTTCATCAATTAGGTGTTCTATTTCCTCAAATACTTTTTCGAAGGTACAAAAAGAACCTGTTAATGCGAGACCGATATTTTTATTGTATAAAGACATAGATTCACTTCTTTCTAAGATGATTTAATAAATGATTATTCAAAAAAGTTGCTGATGATTTCGGTGCTACTTTGCCAGGAATACCAAGATATAAATTTGTTTGCCTTCCTATTTCACCTGCATAAGCAAAATCTACACCACCAGGTTTAGAGGCAATATCAATAATAATTACACTTGGTTTCGTCATAATAAGTAGGTCTTTGGTAAGAATAAGAGAAGGTATTGTATTAAATATGAAGTCAAATTCATTCATATTTTCCACTAATTCATTTAAAGGTATAGTGTTAAATAATGAAGTATGAGCTGATGAAAGTTGTTCTGTACTGCGTGCAGAAATAGTTACATTTTTACTTAAAAATTTTAGTTTATTTGCTAATGTGGTACCACATCTTCCATATCCTAAAATTAAGCAGGAACTATCGTGTAGGTTTATTGTACTACTTGTTATTGCAGCGGCTATTGTTCCTTCTGCAGTGGCAATGGAATTGTATAATATTACATCTTCTTGCTCCATAAAATCATGATAATAAATATTATTAAGTCCAAGATATTTTTTAAAATCGTTTGAAAACATTCCACCATATAATTCATGTTTCGATGTTAAATAGTTTTTAAGTTCTTGAAAGTTAATATCTATATTAGATTTTGATACAATGCGAGTGTCATCTTTCATAATAGGTATTGGGAGTATTAAGATATTACTAGACATGACAGCATCTTTTAATGACGACACTATTACACATCTGTCATCTAAAAGTGGATCTAGAAGCCCATATACAACAACAGAGTAATTAAGTGAAATTAATTCGTTTATCATGTATATTTGCCTCATATCACCACCAATAAATGCAAAATTGTAAGTGTTATTCAACATGTAGCCTCCTCCGATGTTTCAATGAATCTTAGATGATCACAATATATGGTTTTTGATGAAAAAAGTTCATCTTCTTCTTAAACTATTTGAGGGAATATACGATATTTTATTACATAGTCAAATAATAAGAATTTTATTGAATTGATAAATTATAGTTTACAAGTCCTATATACTTGTGTTATGATATTAAACGTATCAAACAGCCAAATCTCAGAGCTAGGACACTCCGACCTTTTTCTTAGGTTTAGGCGATTATTCTATTAGGAGGTAAAACAACATGATTAGTAAAGAAAAGAAACATGAGATTATTGCTGCTTTTGGTAGAACACCAGAAGACACTGGATCTCCAGAAGTACAAATTGCACTTTTAACAGCTAGAATTGGTGAGTTAACAGAGCATTTAAAAACTAACAAAAAAGATCACCACTCAAGAAGAGGTCTTCTAAAAATGGTAGGTCAAAGAAGAGGTTTACTTGAATACTTAAAGAAAACTGATATCGAAGGATACCGTAATCTAATTGAACGTTTAGGTTTAAGAAAGTAATTTAAGGAACTTTTATCATACCTTGGCATACGACCCGCAAACATCTATGGACAAGGTTGTAAAAGACCCTATAGTTATAAAGGAAGCTGTTCTTAATTCATAGTTTAACTTATTAGATAATAGAAGTTGAAACTGTGAATTATGAGCAGCTTTTTTAGTATACATGAGATTGAGTCCTACCTCGTGAGTTTGTGAATCGCGCTTTATTCTGTCATAAATTAAATAAGTTATACGGAGGCCATTATAAAATGAATCAACTAAAGATTATGTTAAGAGATAAAGAATTTCTTAAAAAGGCAGCCATGATTACAATACCTATTGCCATTCAAGGCTTCTTAAATACAAGCATTAACTTTGTTGATACCTTAATGATAGGAAAGTTAGGGGAAACAACTATTTCAGCAGTAGGTTTATCCAATAAAGTATTCTTTGTTTTTTCCTTAATTGTATTTGGTATATGCAGTGGCTCAGGTATTTTAGCTGCTCAATATTGGGGAAATAAGGACGTAAAAAATATTAAGAGGGTTTTGGGATTAACGATATTACTTAGTTTTATTGTATCTATTCTTTTTGTGATACCTAGTGTCTTAAACCCTGAATTAGTAATGAGAATATTTACAACTGGAGATGAAACAATAAAGATTGGAGCGACCTATTTGATTATTGTTTCATTAAGCTATCCTTTTACAGCGATTACTAGTTCCTATATAGCGCTACTTCGTGGCGTTAATCAAGTAAAAGCACCAGTTTTTATAAGTTCTATTTCTATAGTAGTAAATGTTACGTTTAATTACATGTTAATCTATGGAAAGTTTGGGGCACCAGAACTTGGTGTAGCAGGAGCGGCAATTGCAACACTTATTGCAAGGATTGTAGAATGCGTGGCAATTTTTATTATTGTATATAAAAACAATGGTCCTATCGCAGCAAAGATAAATGAAATGTTTAACTATAACAAGGAATTTTTAAGGAAGTATATTATAACCGTTTTTCCTGTTATCTTAAATGAATTTATGTGGGGACTTGGGGTTACCATATATGCATTAGCATATGGTCGAATGGGTGACTCTGCTATGGCAGCAATTACCATAACTCAAATTACAGAACAAATTTTATCGGTTATGACAATGAGTATAAGTAACGCAGCAGCTATATTACTTGGCAATGAACTTGGGGCAGGGCGTATTAAAGAAGCAGACGAACATGCTAAAAGTTTAATCCTTATACAAGGAATTTTAACGGTCATTATTGGAGTTTTATGTTTTGCTTCGAGAGATTTAGTAATTAGTATGTTTGATGTCTCAAGTGAGGTAGAAGTATATATTAGGAAGTGCTTCCTTGTATTTATTATGTATTTACCATTTAAAATGTTTAATACAATAAACATCGTTGGAATCCTTAGAAGTGGTGGTGATACGAAAGCTTGTTTATTAATAGATTGTACAGGAGTATGGTTAATCGGTATTCCTATGGCTTTTATTGGTGGATTAGTATTAAAACAACCTATCTACATAGTATATGCAATGGTACTTTTAGAAGAGATATATAAATTTGTCTTTGGCATAATTAGATATCGGAAAAAAATATGGCTTAGGAATATTGTTTCTGTTGAATAATTTTTAATAAATATAGAGGATTAATTAGAACAAAAATTTAGTAGTATTTTCATAAAAGAAGTGCTATAATACTATGGAACAGGTTTTTTACCTGTTCCTATTATTGTATGTTGGAGATTTCACCCGAGACTTCTGAAAAGGTTATCAATGGATATTATATATGAAATTAATGGATAAAATTTAGATATATTACATTATAAATGAATTGGTAGATTTTTCAGTAGTTTCGGTATCTCCAACAAATAAATTTTGCAAAGGAGAGCAAAACATGTACAAAAGTTTTTCCATGGAATTGGCTGGCAGAACACTAACTGTTGATGTAGGCAGAGTTGCTGCGCAAGCAAATGGCGCTGCACTTATGCATTATGGAGATACAGTAGTATTATCAACTGCAACAGCATCAGAAAAACCAAGAGAAGGAATTGATTTCTTTCCACTTAGCGTTGAATATGAAGAAAAATTATATGCCGTAGGTAAAATACCAGGAGGATTTATTAAAAGAGAGGGTAAAGCATCTGAGAATGCTGTACTTACTTCCCGTGTTATTGATAGACCTATGAGACCATTATTCCCAAAAGATTATAGAAATGATGTTACACTTAACAATTTAGTTATGTGTGTAGATCAAGATTGTAGCCCTGAACTAACAGCTATGCTTGGTTCTGCTATAGCAACTGCAATATCTGATATCCCATTTGATGGTCCAACAGCATCTACTATGGTTGGTATGGTTGATGGAGAATTCGTATTTAATCCAACGAAAGCTCAAAGAGAAAAATCTGACTTGACTTTAACAGTAGCTTCTACAAAAGAAAAAGTTATTATGATAGAAGCTGGAGCTAACGAAATATCTGAAGATAAAATGATTGAGGGCATCTATGCAGCTCATGAATTAAATCAAAAAGTAATTGAGTTCATCGAAAAAATTGTAGCTGAATGTGGTAAAGAAAAACATGATTATATTAAATTCGAAATACCAGAAGATTTATGGAATGATTTAACTACTTTTATCCCATCTGAAGAGATGGAAGCAGCAGTATTTACTGATGTGAAACAAGTAAGAGAAGAAAATATTAAAGTTATTAAAGATAAACTTACTGCTCGTTACGAAGAAATGAATCCAGATTGGTTAAATATGCTTGGTGAAGCTCTTTACACTTATCAAAAGAAAACAGTTCGTAAAATGATCTTAAAAGATCAAAAACGTCCTGATGGTAGAAAGATTGACGAGATTCGTCACTTAGCTGCTGAAGTTGATATTTTACCAAGAACTCATGGTTCTGCAATGTTTACACGTGGACAAACTCAAGTGTTAACAGTAACTACATTAGGTGCTTTAGCAGAAATTCAAAAATTAGACGGTATTGATGATACAGAAACTTCAAAAAGATATATGCATCATTATAATTTCCCTTCTTACTCAGTTGGTGAAACAAGACCATCTAGAGGCCCAGGAAGACGTGAAATCGGTCATGGCGCATTAGCAGAAAAAGCTTTAGTGCCAGTTCTTCCAACAGAAGAAGAATTCCCATATGCGATTCGTACAGTTTCTGAAGTTTTAGAATCCAATGGTTCTACTTCCCAAGGTAGTATTTGTGCATCTACCATGTCACTCATGGCTGCTGGTGTTCCAATTAAAGCTATGGTTGCAGGTATTTCTGTAGGTTTGGTAACAGGTGATACGGATGATGATTATATACTCTTAACAGATATCCAAGGACTTGAAGATTTCTTTGGCGATATGGACTTTAAAGTAGCAGGAACTCATAAGGGTATTACTGCAATTCAAATGGATATTAAAATTCATGGATTAACAAGAGAAATCATTGAGAAATCCATCCGTCAAACAAAAGAAGCTAGAACGTATATCTTAAAAGAAGTTATGGAACCATGTATGTCCAAACCACGTTCAGAAGTTGGTCCTTACTCACCTAAGATTGTTCAAATCAAAATAGATCCAGCTAAGATTGGTGAAGTTGTTGGTCAAAGAGGTAAGACTATTAATGCAATCATTGATCAAACAGGTGTTAAAATTGATATCACTGATGAAGGTGCAGTATCTGTTTGTGGAGTAGATGCAGAAAGCATTGACAAAGCGATTAAGATGATAACTATGATTGTTACTGATTTTGAAGAAGGTCAGATCTTTGAAGGTAAAGTAGTAAGTATTAAAGAATTTGGAGCATTTGTTGAATTTGCACCAGGTAAAGAAGGAATGGTTCATATCTCTAAAATATCAAAAGAAAGAATTGAACATGTTGAAGATGTTCTTTCAATAGGGCAAGTTGTTAAAGTTGTTTGCCTTGGAAAAGATAAAATGGGAAGAATCAGCTTTAGTATAAAAGATGTGAAATAATTCATATTTAAATGATTTATATATTAAAATTATAGAATAAAAAGATAAAAAGAGATGGATTTAATC
>JAEWHU010000078.1 GCA_023387635.1 Bacillota bacterium | reverse complement strand
GTGATTATTTAAAAGGAAAATTATTAGTAGATCAAAATAAAGTATCTGAATCAAAAAAAATCAAATTATGGAAGGGAAGAGAAAGGAATGAAAGAAAAGCTGACTAGAAATACTGGGCTAAAGATTTTGTCCTTACTTTTGGCATTCCTTCTATGGGTTGTCATACTTAATGAGGACGATCCTGTTACTACCGAAGATTTTCATAATATTCCAGTAGAATTTATTAATGAAGAAAGTATTGAGGAAATAGGTAAAGTTTATGAAATAGAAAAAAAGGGAGAAAAAATAGATGTTGAAGTAAAAGGAAAGCGTTCTGTTATTGAATCCATTACTTCATCGGATATAAAGGCTGTAGCAGATTTATCCTTATTATCCTATACAAATGCTGTTGAGATTACTGTATCTATTCCTAAATATGCAGATAAAACTGAAATTGTTGGACGTAGTGTAACTAGCGCGAAAGTACAGCTGGAAAATATAAAGACACAACAATTTAAAGTTGATGTTGTTGCAAATGGTACTGTAGCAGAAGAATATTATCTAAAAGATAAAATTGCTAGTCCGAATATGATTCAAATATCCGGTGCCGAAACAGTGATTAATAAAATTGGTGATGTAGTAGTTGAAGTTGATGTGCATAATTTAAGTACTTCACTGAAAGAGAAAACAATTCCAAAAGTGTATGATAAGAATGGGACTTTAATGGATTCATCTAAATTGAGATTTGACTATGATGAAGTTGAGGTATCTGTTAATTTATTACAGACTAAAACAGTTCCATTAATAATCAATAGAACAGGAACACCCCCATATGGATATGAATATGCAAGTTTTGAATATGAACCCAAACAAGTAGTTATAGCTGGTGAAAAGGAAGAACTTGATAAAGTACAATACATTAGTTTCAATTATGATATTAATAACCAACGTACAGATCTTGAAGGTGAAATTAACATTGAAGATTATATTACAGGAGATATTATATTAATAGATGAAAATAAAAGTGCAGTATTTAAACTTAAGGTTGAAAAGTTAGATAGTAAAGAAATAAGTTTTAATGGTGCTGATATAGAAACTATCAATGTTCCAGAGGGATTATCAGTGAATTTCAATGAAGATTCTAATCTTGTAGTTCGAATCTATGGCAGAACTTCTGCATTAAATAGGATTAATAAGTATAGTCTTAATCCATTTATAAATTTAGTGGATGCAACAGCTGGAACTAAATTAATGAACGTTCAATTTAATATTGAGGATGAAAGTCTAGTGTCATCTAATCCGTATATTAGTGTGACACTAGATAATATCCAGGAATAGACCAAGGTATTAAATTGAATACATAAAAATGACCATATGAGTTAAATAACCGTAGGGTTAAATAAACCCTAGGTTAAATTAACACTAGGTTAATAGGAGGTTTGCAATGGTAAGTAAAAAGGTTGTTATTAAAAATCCTACAGGGTTACATTTACGACCAGCTGGTTTGTTGTGTAAGACAGCTATTGAGTATAAATCTAAAATAAGTATAGGGTTTAATGATACCGTAGCAAATGCAAAAAGCGTATTAGGTGTACTTGGTGCTTGTATAAAACCTGGTGACGAAATAGATATAATATGTGATGGTGAGGATGAAGATGAAGCTTTACTTACTTTAGTTAACGTTATTAATAATGGACTAGGTGAAGAACTACCAGAATAATGCTTATAATAGAAATTAATAAATATGATAGAGAGACACTTTTTGATGAGTGTCTTTTCTATTGCTTAAATCTATCCTAATATGCGCATTCATCTACTAAAAACTAAATAAGAATTTTAATCTTTTATATTGCTAAAGGCGGTAAACTCCACAGGGATTACTGCTTTTTTTATTTAATAGAAAGTATAATAATATTTTGGTGGAATATTTAAAGTAAATTATACGTATAAATATTAAACATATATTTATATATATTCTTAAATATTTGAAAAAACATATTGTAAATGAATAATACTAATGATATAATGATGAACAAATCAGTTTTTAGGTGATTAAATCGCTAAAGTGATTAAATCACTAAAGTGATTAAATCGCTAAAGCGACTAGAATGCTAAAGCATTTAAATAACTAAAGCCAAAAGTCACTTTAGTAAAATGATTATATTAATGAAAAGGAATGATAAGGATGGGGCTAGAGTAGATAACGCCAAATTATTTATTGTAAAAAAATACAGTGTGATATATCGACTCCGTATTTGTTAAGAGTGTTAAGTTGTTATTTTACATTAATGAATATTTGGAGGATATGATTATGCTAAACTATGAGAGATATAAGAAAGCGCCAGTGATCGACTTAAATGATAGACAATGGCCAAACAAAGAGATTGAGAAAGCACCTATTTGGTGTAGCGTTGATTTAAGGGATGGAAACCAAGCGTTAATTGAACCAATGGTTGTAGAAGAAAAGGTAGAGTTTTTTAACTTATTAGTAAAATTAGGATTTAAAGAGATAGAAGTGGGATTTCCATCGGCATCTCAAATTGAATTTGATTTTTTAAGACAATTAGTAGATAGAAAATTAATTCCAGACGATGTAGTAATTCAAGTACTTGTACAATGTAGGGAACATTTAATTAAGCGTACATTTGAAGCATTAGAAGGTGTTAAGAAAGCAATCGTACATATTTACAATTCCACTTCAGTACTTCAACGTGACGTTGTATTTAACATGAGCAAAGAAGAAATTAAGCAAATTGCAGTTAGCGGTACTAAGTTAGTAAAGGAATATGCTAATAATTTTAATGGTGAAATTATATTAGAGTATTCACCAGAAAGTTTTACAGGTACCGAAGTTGAATATGCTCTTGATATATGTCATGCCGTAATGGATGAATGGGAAGCTACCATAGATAAGAAGATAATTTTCAACTTACCAGCTACAGTGGAGGTCAATACTCCTAATGTCTATGCGGATCAGATTGAGTGGATGGATAGAAACTTTAAGAATAGAGATAGTATTATCTTGAGTATTCACCCTCATAATGACAGGGGCACTGGAATAGCTAGTAGTGAGCTAGCAATGCTCGCAGGAGCTGACAGAGTGGAAGGTACACTATTTGGTAATGGTGAAAGAACAGGTAATGTAGATATATTAACATTGGCTTATAATATGTTTTCTGCAGGAATTAACCCTAATTTAGAAATAGAAAATAT